>JBKJOI010000780.1:0-16295 GCA_046595695.1 Haliangiales bacterium
CGCGTGCGGCACCGTTCGCCAAGAAGGGCAAGCGCACGAAGGTGCTCGTGCGGTTCTCGTCGGTCATCCATCCCAGCGGTTCCCCCGAGACGCTGCGCGACCCGCGCGGCTTCGCCACCAAGTTCTACACCCCGGAGGGCAACTGGGACCTGGTCGGCAACAACCTCCCGGTGTTCTTCATCCGCGACGCCATGAAGTTCCCCGACATGGTGCACTCGCTCAAGCCGTCGCCGTACACAAACGCCCAGGATCCCGGACGCTTCTTCGACTTCTTCGCCTACGTGCCCGAGAGCACGGCCATGCTGACCTACCTCTATTCCGACCTGGGAACGCCGGCGACTTACCGTCACATGGATGGCAACGGCGTCCACGCGTACAAGCTGGTCAACGCCAAGGGCGAGGTCACGTACGCCAAGTTCCACTGGCGCTCGTTGCAGGGCATCAAGACCCTCAGCACCGCCGAGGCCGCCAAGATCCAGGCGGAGGACTTCGGGCACATGACCGCGGATCTCTACGCGGCGGTCGCGCGCAAGGACTTCCCCTCGTGGGAGCTCGAGGTCCAGCTGCTGTCGCCCGCGGAGCTGCCGACCCTGGACTTCGACCCGCTGGATGCGACCAAGGAGTGGGTGCGCCTGCCCGGCCTGCGCGTGGTCAAGCTGGGCAAGATGACCCTCGACCGCATGCCCGACAACTTCTTCGAGGCCACCGAGCAGCTCGCGGTGGCGCCGTCGAACCTCATCCCGGGCATCGAGCCGTCGGAGGATCGGCTGCTGCAGGGCCGCCTGTTCTCCTACGCCGACACCCAGCGGTACCGCCTCGGCGTGAACCACCTGCAGCTGCCGATCAACCGCCCGCTCACGGCCAACATCCACGGCCAGGACGGCGCGCTGAACCAGCGCAGCAGCAAGGGCGACATCAACTACCAGCCCAACAGCTTCGACGGCAACCCCGACCGTGGCCGCGGCCGGTATGCCGAGGCCGCGACGCCGGCGCCGGCGAGCTTCCAGCTCTCGGGCGCGGTTCAGCGTGAGATGACCGCCAAGACCGTCAACTTCCGCCAGGCCGGCGAGATCTACCTCGCCTACACGCCCGCACAGCGCGACGCGCTGGTGCGCAACTTCGCTGGCGATCTCGGCAAGGTGAAGAACGTCAAGGTGCGCCAGCAGATCGCGGCCCACGCCTACGCCGCGAACGCGGAGTACGGCACGCGGCTGGCGGAGCTGGTCAAGGTCGACCTGGCCACGGTAAGGGCCATCGCCGCGAAACTCGACGACGCGCCCAGGGCGAAGGCGGCGAGGACGCCGTGAGCGCCGGCGCGGCCACCTTGCTGGCGGCGCTCTGTGTCGGCTGGCTCGGATGTCACGAGGCCGCCGTCGCGCCGGCGCCGGTCGCGCCCGAGGCGCCCGCGACCCCGGCGCCGGTCGCGCCCGAGGCGCCCGCGAGCGCCTGGTTCGACGCGGCGCGCCGCGGTGACCTCGGCGCGCTGGCGGCGCAGCTGCGGGCGGCGCGCGCGATCGACGCCCAGGACGAGCACGGCTACACGGCGCTGACCCTCGCCGCCTACCACGCGCAGCGGCCGGCCGTGCGGTTCTTGCTGGACGCGGGCGCCGACCCCTGCGTCGCCGATGCGCGTGGCTACACCGCGCTCATGGGCGCGGTGTTCCGCGGTCATGCCGACGTGGTCGAGGAGCTGGCGGCGCGCGCCTGCGGCGCCGACCACGTGACGCCGGGCGGCCAGACGCCGCTCATGCTCGCCGCCGTGTTCGGACGGCAGTCGATCGTCGCCACGCTGCTCGCGGCGGGCGCCGACCCGCGCCGCCAGGACGCTCGCGGCCAGGACGCGCGCGCGCTGGCGCTCGGGCAAGGGCACGACGAGCTCGCCGAGCTCCTCACGCGCGCCGCGATGAACCCTGCGCGCGAGTAGACTGCCAGCATGGTGACGCTCACGCAGCTCGAGTACCTGATCGCCGTGGATCATCAGCGCCACTTCGGCAAAGCCGCCGAGCAGTGCCACGTGAGCCAGCCCACGCTCAGCCAGCAGCTGCAGAAGCTGGAGGACGTGCTCGGCTTCATCGTCTTCGACCGGCTGAAGAAACCCGTGGTGCCCACCGACGAGGGCCGCCGTTTCATCGAACAGGCCAAGGTGGTGCTGCGCGAGCACCGCCGGCTCATCCACCACAGCCGACCCGAGCCGGGCGTGGTCGCCGGCGAGTTCCGCCTCGCGGTCATCCCAACCGTGGCCGCGTACCTGCTGCCGCTGTTCATCGAGCGCTTCGCGCGCGCTCACCCCCAGGTCGAGCTGTTCGTCGAGGAGCTGTGCACCGAGAGCATCCTGGCCGAGCTGCGCGCGGACCGCATCGACGGCGCCATCATGGCCACGCCGCTGCACGAAGACGGGCTCAAGGAGCACCCGCTGTTCTACGAGCCCATGGCCCTCTACATGAGCGCCGGCCATCCGCTGCTCGCGCAGCCGGCGGTCGACATCGCCGACGTCAAGCGCGAGGACGTCTGGCAGCTCCAGGACGGCAACTGCTTCCGCATCCAGGTCGCCAACCTGTGCTCGCTTCCGCAGGGCTCGGACATCATCCGCAACGTCCACTTCCAGAGCGGCAGCCTGGACACCTTGCGCAACCTGGTCCGTCACACCCAGGGCTGCACGATCCTGCCGGCGCTCATGCTCACCTACATGACCGTCGAGGAGCAGGCCGACCACGTGCGACGCTTCAGCTCGCCCGTGCCGACGCGTGAGGTCAGCTTCGTCTACCGGCGCGATCACTGGCGGCTGGAGATCATCCGCGCGCTCGAGCTGGCGGTGGGCCGGGCGCTCGAGGGCATCGTGCCACTCGTGCGCGACGACGACATGCTGGTGCTCGAGCTCTGCTGAGGGCCCCGGGGCCACCGGCCGGGCGACCCCGCAGCTATGGCGCGGGAGCCGGCGCGGGAGCGGGCGCCGCGGGAGCCTCGCCGGGCGGGGCATCGACCGGCGGGGCGTCGACTGGCGCGGGCTCCTCCTCGGCCGGGGCGTCGTTCGCGGGCGCGGCCTGGTTCAGCTGTGCGTCAGTCGGCGCGATCGCGTACTGCTCCAGGCGATCGAGCACCCGCACGTAGACCGCGTTGATGCGACCCGGGACCCAGTGCGGCTCGTCTTCCTCGCCGTGCTTGAGCGGGAACAGCGACGAGTAGCCCGGGCGGTAGCGCGCGGCCTCGCCGTCGATCCACACCTTGTAGGGCGGCTTCTTGCCCTCGATCTGCACCTTCACGCGGAAGAAGATGGCGCCGCTCGTGTCCATGCCGCCGCGCGAGTTGGGATCGGTCGCCTGCGAGTCGGCGACGCGCTCGACCTTGTGCCAGTCGGTCTCCAGGCGGCCGTTGACCGCGTCCTCGACCTTGATGCGGTCGTAGCCCTCGGCCTTCACCGCCTCGATCACGGCGTTCCAGATTACCGGGTAGTCAGTCTGATAGTAGGAGGACTTCGCCTTTTCGGCGCGGGCGCTGCTGGCGGCGCAGGCGCCCAGCGTGAGCGCCGTGCCTGCGGCGGCCGCGAGCACCACGATCAGGGCGCCGACAACGCGCGCGAACGAACGATTGGACTTTCGCATGGCGCGCATTCTGGCACGGGCTCAGCCTTCGAGCCACACGACGGTGACGCCGTCCCCACCCTCGCGCAGCGTGCCGGCGCGGGTGCGCGCCACGCCCACGTGCGCGCCCAGGTGCTGGCGCACCGCCGCCTTCATCGCGCCGGTGCCGTGGCCGTGGATCACGAACACGACCTCGCGCTCGGCGATCATGCAGTCGTCGAGGAAGCGATCGAGCCGGGAGATCCCGTCGTCGACGCGCTCGCCGCGCAGGTCGAGCGTCGCGTCGGGCGTGCGCGCCGGCGCGAGCTCGGGGTTGCCCTCGACCACTTCGATCGCCGCGCCAGAAGACGACCCTGACGACGACGCGGCCGGCTTGGCGCGGCGCGTCACCGCCGGCTGCGCGGCCGCCTCGTGCTTGCGCCGCTCGGCGCGGTTGGGTACCGGCGTCACATCCAGGCGCACGTCGGCCACGGAAACGGTTGTGCGCATGGTGCCGATCTGCACCGCGACCTTGCCCTTCTCGGGCGCGCTGACGATCGAGCCCTTGCCGCCCAGCTTGGCGACCAGCACGCGCACGCCCGCGCGCAGCTCCGCCTCGGTCGCCGGCCGACCCGCGAGCGCCGCCGGCTCGGGCGCGCGCGCCGCGATGGCCTCGGCCGCGGCCGCGACGCGCTCGCGCAGCCCGCCCAGCTCGCTCGCCGCGGCCTGATCGCCGCCGGCGGCCTTCCTGACCAGCTTGTACACGCGCTCCAGCTCGTCGCGCGCGCGCTTGAGATCGGCGACCGCCTCGTCGTAGGCACCCTTGCGGATCTCCTTCACCCGCCGCTCGGCCTCGCGCTGCGCGGTCTCGGCCTCGCGCCGCGCCAGCTCGGCCTCGCGGCGCTCGCGCCCGGCCTCCTTGCGCTCCTCGTCGAGGCGGCGGCGCTCCTCGGTGAGCGCGACCATGAGCTCCTCGACGCCGGCGCGGCGATCGCCGAGCAGCTCCTCGGCGCGCGCGGGCAGCGTGGCGGGCAGGCCCATGCGCCGCGCCAGGAGCAGCGCCGCCGACGAGCCGGGCACGCCCAGGATGAGCTCGAACGTCGGCGCCATGCGCGTCAGATCAAAGCCGACCGACGCG
Source organism: Haliangiales bacterium (assembly GCA_046595695.1). GTDB lineage: Bacteria > Myxococcota_A > Polyangia > Haliangiales > SHYZ01 > JBKJOI01. The sequence continues at coordinate 4,696 of JBKJOI010000780.1, forward strand.
TTGACGAAGCGCTCGTCCTGCGGCGCCAGCGCCTTCAGGCGCTCGTAGTGCGTGGTCACGATCGCCTGCGCGCCGGTCGCCGCGAACGCCTCGAGCGCCGCCTGCGCCAGCGCGGCGCCCTGCTCCGGCTCGGTGCCCGACGCGATCTCGTCGAGCAGGAGCAGCGTCTGGTGGTCGGAGGCCTCGAGGAACTCCTTCACCGCGAGCAGGTGCGCCGAGAACGACGACAGGTTGCGCTCGAGGCTCTGATCGTCGCCGATGTCGGTGAGCACGCGCCGGTAGAAGGGCACGCGCGCGCCCACCGCCGCGGGCACGTGCAGCCCGGCGCGCGCCATGAGCGCGCACAGCCCGGAGGTCTTGAGCGCGATGGTCTTGCCGCCCGCGTTCGGCCCCGAGACCACCAACGTCTTGCCGGCGCCGAGCAGGATGTCGGAGGGCACGCAGGCGCGCGGCGAAAGCACCATGAGCGGGTGGCGCGCGGCCGGCAGGCGCAGGTCGCCGCCGTCATCGACCTCGGGCGCGACCGCGTCGAGCGCGTCGGCGAGGCGGGCGCCGCCGTCGATCACGTCGAGGCGCAGCGTCGCGACCAGGGCACGCGCGATCGCCGGCGCCTCCTCCTGCACGTAGCCGGACAGCTCGGTCAGGATGCGGCGCTCCTCCTCGAAGACCTCCGACTCGACCAGCTTGAGCTTGTTGTTGAGCTCGACGATCTCGGCGGGCTCGACGAACACCGTCTGGCCGCTCTGCGAGGCGCCGTGCACGATGCCCTTCACCTTGTTGCGCGCGTCGGAGCGCACCGGCAATACGTAGCGGTCCTCGCGCTGGGTGTAGAACTTGTCCTGCAGGAGCGGCCCGATGTCGGGATCGTCGACGAGCGCGCGCGCGCGCCGGCTGAGCTGCTCGTGCAGATCGGCGAGGCGCTTGCGCAACGCGCCGAGCGCGGGGCTGGCGTGATCGTGCAGCCGGCCGTCCTCGCCGATGCAGTCGAGGATCGGGCCCGAGACGTGCGACAGCTCGAGAATGGCCTCGGCCAGGTCGCCCAGGCGAGGCGCCTCGCCGCGGTGCGCGAGCACGTGGCGCCGCAGGCGCGCGCACGCCGCGACCGTCTCGCCGACGGCGAGCAGCTCGTGGCCCTCGAGCACGCCGCCCTTGGCGGCACGCGCGGCCAGGTCGCCGACGTCGCGCACGCCGCCGAACGGCAGCGGCGCGCCCAGCTGCCAGAGCAGGCGCGCCTCGGCGATCTCGGCGATGCGCTCGCGCGCGCTCGCCGCGTCGGGCTGGAACGGCAGCGCGCGCGCCGCCGCGGTGCCGCGCTCGGTGTGACAGCGCGACGCCAGCTCGTCGCACAGCCGCGACCACGCGAGATCGGTACGCGTCTTGTCGCCGATCTCAATCTGCAGATGACCCTCCATGACGGTTGCGTATAGTGCGCGGGTGTCGCTCTTTCGCAAGCCCGTTCGCGTGGCCCTGGCCGTCTGTGTGGTCCTCGGCACAAGTGGGGCGGCGGGCGGCTCGCTCGACCCCGAGCAGGTGCCGCGCGTGCTGGCCGCGCTCGCCATCATCCTGGTGCTCGCCAAGCTCGCGGGCGCGGCGTTCGACCGGCTGAAGCTGCCGCCGGTGCTGGGCGAGCTGCTCGCCGGCGTGCTCATCGGCAACCTGCGGCACCTGGGCGTCCACCAGCTCGATTTCCTCGTCACCGACGGCGTGATCCATGTGCTCGCCGAGCTGGGCGTGGTGCTGCTGCTCTTCCAGGTGGGCCTGGAGAGCAACCTGGACCAGATGCGCCGCGTCGGCCTGCTGGCCTTCGTGGTCGCGGTCGTCGGCGTGGTCACGCCCATGGCGCTCGGCTACGGCGTCGCGCGCTGGATGCTCCCCGCGGAGTCGTGGCACGCGCACGTGTTCATCGGCGCCATCCTGACCGCGACGTCGGTGGGCATCACCGCGCGCGTGCTCAAGGATCTCGGCCAGATCGGCTCGGTCGAGGGCCGGATCATCCTGGGCGCCGCGGTCATCGACGACGTGCTCGGGCTCATCGTGCTCGCGGTGGTCAAGGGCATCGTCGCCGGCGCGGCCGCCGGCGGCGGCGTGAGCGCGCTCGACGTGCTGATCATCGTCGGCAAGGCGGTGGGCTTCCTGGGCACCGCCACGCTGATCGGCGGGCGCATGTCGACGCTCGTGTTCCGCTTCGCCAACCTGGTGCACGTCCCGGGCATCCTGCTCGGCTTCGCCCTCGCGATGTGCTTCGCCGGCGCCTGGGCGGCCCACGCCGTCGGGCTCGCGCCCATCGTCGGCGCTTTCGCGGTCGGGCTCGTGCTCGACCACGTGCACTACAAGAGCGTCGAGGAGAAGGAAGGCCACGGCCTCGAGGAGCTGGTGGCCCCGCTGACCTCGTTCCTGGTGCCGGTCTTCTTCGTCGTCACCGGTGCGGGCGTCGATCTGGCGGTGCTGGGCGACCCGGCGGTCCTGGGCTTCGCGGCGCTGCTGACGCTCGCCGCGCTGGTCGGCAAGCAGGCGTGCGCGCTGGCCGTGACGACGCCTGGTCTCAACCGGCTCGCCATCGGCTTCGGCATGATCCCGCGCGGCGAAGTCGGGCTCATCTTCGCGTCGGTGGGCGCGACGACGCTCCTGCCCGATGGGCAGCCCGTGGTCGGGCCGACCACGTACGCGGCGTGCGTGATCATGGTGATGCTGACGACGCTGGTGACGCCGCCGCTGCTCGCGTGGCAGATCCGGCGCGGGGGCGTGAAGGCAGCATGAGTCGACGAGCGCAGCTGTTCGTCGTGTGGGCTACGTGGGCAGCGTGGACCACGGGTGCTGGCGTCGGGTGCGGCGGGCCGGCCCTGCCACCCGCGGCGCCCTTCGCCGCCCGCGGCGCCCAGGTCGAGGGCGTGCTGCCGCTCCTCGACGGAGGCGAGATCGAGCTGGCGAGCCTGCGCGGGAAGCCGCTGGTGATCCACCTCTTCACCACTTGGTCGCTGCCGGCGCAGGTCGACCTCGACGAGCTGCGCGCGGCGCGCGCGGCGGTGCCGGAGGGATCCTTCACCATCCTCGGCATCGGGCTGGACGTGGACGGCTACAAGCTGATCGCGCCCTGGCGCGACGCCGCCGGGATCGACTGGCTGGTGGCCCTGCCCACCGCGGAAATGGCGGACGGCAAGAGTGTCTTCGGCAACGTCATGGCGGCGGTGCCGAGCACCGTGTTGGTCGACGGGCGCGGACGCGTGGTCTGGAGCGTGCGCGGACCGCTGCCGGCCGGCGAGCTCGAACGGCAGTTGGCCAGGCTGGGCGTGCATCGCTAAGATGGCGCAGCCATGACCACGTCGCCTCGCCGGTTCGCCCTGCTCCCGACCTTCGCCCTGGTCATGGCCGTGTTCGGCTCGACACCTGCGCGGGCTGCGCCGCGGCCGCGCGTGGCCGTCCTCGAGATCTTGATCGAGGGCGACGCCGCGCCCGAGATGCGCGGCCAGCTCGACAAGAGCCTCTCCGGAGGTCTCTATGCCGCCGGCTGGGAGGTCGTGGCCCGCGAGGACGTCGCAAAGAAGCTGAAGGGCTCACCCGAGCTCATCGGCTGCGTGACCACCACCTGCCTGGAAGAGATCGGCGAGATGGTCGGCACCTCGCGCTTCGTCCGCGTGCGCATTACCGCGGCCGGCGCGACCTACACCATCGAGATCGAGCTGTTCGCGGCGGACGTCGCGACCGGACCGATCGCGCGCCTCGAGAAGGCGTGCGCGCCGTGCACGTTCGACGAGGCCAACGAGCTCATGTCGGAGGCGGCGCGGCAGCTGCGCGAGGGCGCCGGCGACCGGGTGCTGGTGCGCGTGGCCTCGGATCCGCCGGGCGCGGTGATCGAGCTGGATGGCGTGGCGCTCGGCGTCGCGCCGCTCGAGACCGAGGTGCTACCCGGCGACCACGTGTTCCGCGCCAAGCTGGCGGGACGTGCCGACGCCCTGATGACCACATCGATCGAGGTGCAGCGCGGCGGCGCGGCGCAAGTCGTGGCGCTGACCCTGCCGCCTCCGGAGAGCGTTCCGGACGGCGGCGGCGCCGGGGCGGGCGGCGATCACGGCGACGACGGCAGCGACGCGCAGCGGCCCTACAAGATGTGGAAGTGGGCGGCCACGGGCGGCGCGGCGATCGCCCTCGTCTCGGGCATCGTCCTCCTGTCGATGGACGGCGACGGCATCGGCTGCCCGCCCGGGCCCGGACAGTGTCCGGACCACTACGAGACGACCGCGGGTGGCGCCGCGCTGACCCTGACCGGCGCAGCCCTGGGTGGCGTCGCGACGTGGATGTTCCTCAAGGACCGTCCGCAGGCGGACGCGGCGACCGTGGGCGCCCGGCCCACGAGCGGCGGCGCGCTGGTCTACTGGCGTCGCTCGTTCTGAAAGCGCGGCGTCATGCCGCGGGTGTATGCTCTCGTTCCGTGGCGATCGACGACGAAGACTACATCAGCCCCGAAGAGGTCGAGCGTCGGCGTGAGCCGCGCGGTGTCTTCGAGGGCCTCCGCATCGAGATCATCAGCCCGGTCCCGGCCGCCTTCGACGCGGTCGAGGCCAGCCGGCGCGGATTCTTTGTCTGCCACGACGATCCCGAGTCCTACACGCTGGGCGACGTCCACGTGGCCAAAATCTCCCTGCGCGGCAAGAGCGCGACCTGCCGCCTCGAGGTCTTCCGCAAGGAGATCGAGCCGCGCCGCGGCGTCGCCCTCCGCATCGCCTTCATCGATCCGCCCAACGAAGAGGCCCTCAAGGCCCTCCTCGGCCCCGCCGGCGGCTACTGATTCCCGCCCGGACCGCCCCTCGCATGCACCCGAATCTTACTTTCGGGGACGGTGCTCAAGATCTTACTTTCGGCAGCAGTGTAAGCAGGTCGCGTACTTGCGCCGAAAGTAAGATCCTGGACACCGTCCCCGAAAGTAAGACGTCGATTCCGATATGCTCGCGCCGATGCTGAAGCCCCACGTGATTCGAGGCACGGCGCTGCTCGGGCTGCTCGCGGCGGCGATCGTCGGGACGCCGCTCGCGGCCTGCGGCGGAGTTGGTACTCCCGCGCCGAACGACGCGGCGCGCGCCAAGAAGGTCCACGGCCACGGTGGCCCCATGGACATCCGCAAGGCCGCGCTGCCGTTCCGCGTGCTGCGCGCGCGCGGCGGGTCCGAGATCAGCGAAGCCGACTTCTTTGCCGAGCTGGCCGCGGCTGACGCCGTCTGCCTGGGCGAACAGCACAACAACCCGCACCACCACTGGATGCAGCTCATGGTGCTCGAGCGACTCGCGCAGGCGGCTGCGGGCGGCCAGCGGCACCTCGCCGTCGGCTTCGAGATGTTCCAGCGGCCGTTCCAGGGCGTGCTCGACGACTTCGCCGCCGGCAAGATCGACAAGGCCGCCCTGCTCGCGCGCAGCGGCTGGGCCGAGCGCTGGGGTTACGACTTCGAGCTCTACCGGCCGATGATCGAGATCGCCGTGGCCGGCAAGCACGCGCTGCTCGCGCTGAATGCGACGCGCGAGCTGGCCAGCAAGGTCGGCAAGGACGGCGTCGGCTCGCTGTCTCCCGAGGAGAAGCAGCAGGTTCCCGAGCTCGATCTGAAGGACGAGGTCCACCGCGCCTGGTTCCGCGCCGCGACCGACGGCCATGGCGGCCCCGCCGAAGCCTTCGAGAACTTCTACGCGGCCCAGGTGCTCTGGGACGAGACCATGGCCGACACCGCATGGCGCTGGCTCTCGGCCGGCGATTCGCAGCCGCGCCAGGTCGTCGTGCTCGCCGGCAATGGCCACTGCTTCGACGCCGCGGTGCCCAAGCGGATGCGCCGCCGCGGCGTCGCCCGAGCCGTCTCGGTGCAGGCGATCGTCGACGTCGGAGGTAGCGAAGTTGCTGATATTCTTGCCGCTCCCGAGAACGATTATGTGATCGTCCTCGACGCGACGGCGCCCCCGCCGGGGCCCTCGAACGACTCTCCGCACGACTCTCCGCACGACTCTCCGCACGACTCGCCCCATACGCACGGGCATGGCACTGGCCACTAAGCCCATACGTCACACGCATTCAGTAGTATCTTCCGCGCGCCATTTTGAATCCAAAGGGCACCTTGATGTCTGACCAGCTATCGAACGACCTCGCCGCACTCCAGATCAACCGCGACCAGGCGCCGAGCGGGGGTAAATGGAAGATCATCCTCCTGCTGGTGGTGCTCGCGGGCGTGGCCGCGGCCGTGGTGCTGGTCGGCATCCCGTTCGTCACCGCGAAGATGTACAAGACCGCGGTCAAGGCCACCGAGATCTCGCTGGTCTCGCCGGCCCAGGCCTCGGTCGATCTCACCACCACCGGCTATGTGCAGGCGCAGACCACATCCAAGGTCGGCGCGCGCATCGCCGGCCGCCTGGTCGAGGTCAAGGTCAAGGAGGGCGACGTCGTCAAGGCCGGGCAGCTGCTCGCCACCCTCGACGACGCTGATCAGCGCGCCGCCATCCGCGCCGCCGAGTCGCGCGTGGCCGCCTCGCGCGCCCGCGCCGCCACCGCGCGCGCCCAGCTCGCCGAGAGCGATCTCCAGGCCAAGCGCGAGCGCGCCCTGGTTGCGCAAGGGGCCTCGGCCAAGTCGGTCGTCGAGGACCTCGACGCTCGCATCCACTCGCTCAAGGCCCAGGTCGCGGCCGCTGACGCCGACGTGCGCGCCGCGGCGGCCGAGGTCGAGACGCTGCGCGTGAACCTCGAGTACACCAAGATCCTCGCGCCCATCGATGGCACGGTCGTGACCAAGCCGCTCGAGGTGGGTGAGCTGGCCTCGCCCACGGCGCCTAACGGTGTCGTGCAGCTGGCCGACTTCTCGACGCTCGTGGTCGAGACCGACGTGCCCGAAGGCCGCCTGGCCATGATCAAGATCGGCAGCCCCTGCGAGATCGTCCTCGACGCGTTCCCGGGCAAGCGCTTCCGCGGCGAGACCGTCGAGATCGCGAGCCGTGTCGACCGCGCGAAGGCAACCATCGGCGTGAAGGTGAAGTTCAAGGACGAGTCAGCCGCGGTGCTGCCCGACATGGCGGCACGGGTGAGCTTCCTGCAGAAGGAGCTCGACGCCGGCGCCATGAAGGAGCCGCCCAAGCTGGTGGTTCCCAGCGACGCCCTCGTCGACCGGGCCGGTGCCAAGGTCGTTTATGTGATCGACCAGGGCGCCGTGCGCATCGTACCGGTAGAGATCGGACCGGCCTTCGGCGCGGGCTTCGAGCTCAAGTCCGGCCCGCCCGCGGGTACCCGCCTCGTCTCCAAGCCCGCCGCCAACCTGGCCGACGGTCAGAAGATCAAAGAGGAGAAGTGATCGTGAGCACGCAGACCGAGAACCCGAGCAAGCAGAGCGAAGAAGGCGTGTACCGCGGCACCAGCGACTCCAAGAGCATCGTCACGCTGCGCGGCGTCGCGAAGACCTACTTCCGCGGCAAGGAGCCGGTCAAGGTGCTGGAGAACCTCGACCTCGACGTGCCGGAGGGCTCGTTCGAGGCGCTCATGGGCCCGTCGGGCTCGGGCAAGTCCACCCTGCTCAACCTCATCGCCGGCCTCGACAAGCCCACGCGCGGCACGATGCGCGTCGCCGGCGCCGAGCTCTCGTCCATGAGCGACAGCGCGCTGGCCACGTGGCGCGCCAACAACATCGGCTTCATCTTCCAGGCCTACAACCTGATGCCGGTGCTCACCGCGGCGCAGAACGTCGAGCTGCCGCTCTTGCTCACCAAGCTGTCCGGTTCGGAGCGCAAGAAGCGCGTGCAGATCGCGCTGCGCGTCGTCGGCCTCGAGGATCGCGGCGGACACTACCCCCGCCAGCTCTCGGGCGGACAGGAGCAGCGCGTGGCGATCGCCCGCGCCATCGTGAACGATCCCAAGATCATCGTCGCGGACGAGCCCACCGGCGATCTCGATCGCAAGAGTGCGGACGAGATCCTGGGGCTGCTCGAGCGCCTCAACAGTGAGTTCAAGAAGACCATCTTCATGGTCACCCACGACCCCGCCGCCGCCGAGCGCGCCAAGATCCAGCGCAAGCTCGACAAGGGCGCGCTGGTCTAGCCGAGGTCTGCCATGAACCTTCCCCAGATTGCCGCGAAGAACGTGCTGCGCAACAAGCTGCGCACGTTGCTCACGATCGCCGGCGTGATCGTCGCGCTGCTCATGTTCATCCTGCTGCGCACCGTGCGCACCTCCTGGGACGAGGCGGTGGAGTACGGCGCCAAGGACCGCCTGGCCACGCGCAACAAGATCTCCTTCGTCATCACCTTGCCGAAGAACTACATCGCCAAGATCAAGCAGATCGACGGCGTCACCGAGGCGACCTGGATGAACTGGTTCGGCGCCAAGGACCCCAAGACCGAGGGCGACTTCTTCGCCAATTTCGCCACCGATCCGCCGACGCTGCTCAAGGTCTACGACGACTACGTCATCGACCCCGCCCAGGTCGCCGCCTGGCAGGCCGACCGGCAGGGCGCGCTCGTCGGCGTCGCGCTCGCCAAGCGCAAGGGCTGGAAGGTCGGCGACACGGTGACGCTCACCGGCACGATCTTCCCGGGCGACTGGAAGTTCAACATCCGGGCGCTCTACGACGGCTCGCGCAAGGGCACCGACGTGTCGCAGTTCTTCTTCCACTGGGACTACATGAACGAGTCCTTCGAGCTGGGCAGCCCGCGCCGCGATCAGATCGGCTGGGTGATCGCGAAGATCAAGGACGCCGACCGCGGCGCCGCCGTGGGCGCGACCATCGACAAGACCTTCGAGGACTCCGACATGCAGACGCTCACGCAGTCGGAGCTCGCGCTCAACCGCTCCTTCATGGCCATGTTCGACGCCATCCTGACCGCGATGAACGTGGTCTCGATCGTGATCCTCGTCATCATGACGCTCATCCTGGGCAACACCATCGCGATGGGCGTGCGCGAGCGGACCAACGAGTACGGCGTGCTGCGCGCCATCGGCTTCCTGCCCAAGCACGTGGTCATGTTCATCCTGAGCGAGGCCGCGACCATCGGCATCCTGGGTGGCGCGCTGGGCGTCGTCCTCGGCGGCGGCCTGGTGAACCTACTCGGCAACTGGCTCGAGGAGAACCTGCCGGGCTTCTTCCCGACGTTCAACGTGGCACCCAGGACGGCGGTCAGCGCGTTCCTGCTCGCGGTCACGCTGGGCGTCATCGCCTCGACCATCCCGGCGTGGCGCGCCTCGCGCCTGTCGGTCATCGACTCGCTGCGGCGGGTCGGGTGAGGACCCAGCCATGCTGATGCTCATTCCCATCTCCTACAACCTGCGCAACCTCGTGGTGCGCAAGGTCACCACCATCGCCACCGCCGTCGGCATCGGGCTCGTGGTCTTCGTGTTTGCCGCGGTGCTCATGCTGTCGAACGGCATCACGCGCATGCTCGGCGAGACCGGCAGCCCCGACAACGCGATCGTCATGTCCAAGGGCTCCGACGCCGAGATGTCGAGCACCGTCGAGAAGCAGCGCATCGGGCTCGTCCTCGACAAGCCCGAGGTGGCGCGCGACGCCAAGGGCGCGCCGCTCGGCGTCGCCGAGCTGGTCGTCGTGCTCACCATGAACAAGGTCGGCACCGACGGCATCTCCAACGTGAGCGTGCGCGGCGTCGACGCCAACGTGATGAGCTTCCGCCCCGAGGTGAAGATCGTCTCGGGGCGCGCGGCCCAGCCCGGCACCGACGAGGTGATCGTCGGCAGCAAGGTCGCGGGGCGCTTCCAGGGCCTGGTGCTCGGGCAGACCTTCGAGATGCGCAAGAACCGGCCCGCCTCGGTAGTCGGCATCTTCTCGGCGGCCGGCTCGGTCTACGAGTCGGAGGTCTGGGGCGACATCGACACGCTGCGCGCGGTCTTCGGCCGCCAGGGCGTCGCGTCGTCGATGCGCGTGCGGCTGTCGTCGCCGAGCAAGTTCGCCGCCTTCGAGGCGTCGATCGAGCAGGACAAGGCGCTCGGCCTCGAGGTCCTGCACGAGACCGAGTACTACGAGAAGCAGTCGCAGGGCATGGCGCTGTTCATCACCGTGCTGGGCGTGATCATCGCGGTGTTCTTCTCGGCTGGCGCGATGATCGGCGCGATGATCACCATGTACGGCTCGATCGCCAACCGCCGCCGCGAGATCGGCACGCTGCGGGCGCTCGGCTTCTCGCGCTCCGGCATCCTGTTCTCGTTCCTCATCGAGTCGACGCTGCTCGCGGTTCTGGGCGGCGTGCTCGGCGTGCTGGCGTCGCTGGCCATGGGCGCGGTGTCCTTCTCGATGGTGAACTTCACGACCTGGTCCGAGGTGGTCTTCAAGTTCGAGCCAACCCTGGGCATCATATTCTGGTCGTTCGCGTTCGCCGCCGTCATGGGCGTCCTGGGCGGCTTCATGCCGGCCTGGCGCGCCGCGTTCACCTCGCCCATCGAGGCGATGCGCACGTAGCTCGCTCGCCCGCCCTGGCACGGGGGTTGCGTCTTCTCCGACGACAAACCCCTCCATGCGCACCCACCTCGGCACCGCCCCCACGCTAACCGCGCTTCTCCTAACGGGTTTCCTCTCCGCCGGCTGCGTCGATCCCGGCGACGCACCGGGGTCCGAGGCCTCGCGTGTGGACGCTGGTGGTGCGCCCGGCGGCCCGGACGCGGCCGGCGGCGCTCCCGGCCAGCCTGACGCCGCGGGCGGTGGCCCCGGCGAACCCGACGCCGCGGGCAACGCCGACGCGGCCACGCTCGCGCCGCTCGAGGAGTGCACGAACGGACCGTCGCTGGACCGGCTGCAGCAGTGGCTCGCCAGCGGTGAGGGCCAGACGGTCCCCGCGACCGGCAGCCTACTCGTGAGCGAGGGCGAGGACACGGTCGCGCGCGTCCAGTTCGTCGGCGCCGAGTGGCACGTCGCCGTGGTCTGGCTGGGCAACCAGTTCGAGGCGCAGGCGAACCTGTCGGCATCGAGTGGCTTCACGCTGACCTACAGCGCGACCGCCGGTCTCTACGTGCAGCTGCGGCCGGCGTCGCACTGGAGCGGCGGCGACAAGTGGCTGGTGGCGGTGCCCTCGACCGGCGGCCAGGTCACGACGCGCTTCTTCTCGTTCGACGCGCAGGCGTGGACGACCCTGCCCGAGCTCGGCACGCCGAGCTACAGCTTCGCCGACGCGCTCGACGAGGCGCGCGGACTGGTCTTCGTGGGCGAGACCGCGAACCAGATCGTGTTCCACGGCCTGCGCATCGACGGCTTCGAGCCGACCTGCCTGTGAGCCGCGCCCGACGCGGCGGCGCCGCGCCTGACGCGGCGGCGCGCCGGCGTCGTATCCTGTCGGCGATGACGCGTGCGCGCTGGATCCTGCTGCTGCCGGTGCTGGCGATGCTCGCCGCGCTGGCCTGGGGGTTCTGGCCGCGCACAGACCCGCTGCCGTACGAGGGCGTGAACGACCCGCCCGTAGCCAGCGTGGCCCGCGCCGACGCAGCGCCCAGGCCCGATGCGCACCCGCGCGCCGATGCCGCGCCCGCCAGCTCCGTGGTCACCGGCGACCTCGTCGATGTCGCGACGCTGGCGCCGACGATCGTCGTCGAGCTGCGCTACGCCACCGCCGCCAACTTCCTGGGTCCCGCGGTCTACCCGGCGGGCGCGC
>JBKJOI010000820.1:0-9958 GCA_046595695.1 Haliangiales bacterium
GATCGCGCTGCAGGTCGGCGACCATCGAGCCGGCGCCGCCGGTGGCGCCGTTGGCGACGAAGCGACCGTCGGCGGAGCTGCGCATCCAGAAGAAGGTGTTGTAGGTGAGCTCGCGCAGCACGCGCAGCTTGGTGCCCGGCGCGTGCTCCCACGCCGTCGCGTAGGCCTTGTCACCGGTGCGCGGGTACGAGGCCAGGCAGGCCAGCGGATCCGTCGTGCCCGAGCAGCCGAACATGTTCATGCCGCGCTCGGCGTTGGTCGCCGTCCAGCCCTGCGTGCGCATGGTCGCGATATGCGTCTGCAGCTCGCCGACCACGTAGGTGTCGCACGACGACGGCGGCGGATCCTCGGGCAGCGTCTGCTCGAGCTCGGGCAGCCCGCGCGCGAACCACTCGGCCACGATGTCGAGCTCCTGCTGCGTGAGCTTGGGGTGGTTGCCCTTGGGCATGCCGATGCGCAGCTTGAACCGGGTGTACTCGATGGCCCAGGTCAGCACCGAGTTGCCCGGCGCATCCGACGGGTACGCGGCGCGGAACAGATCGTGGAACCAGCCGAGGTGCGCGGCCGCGGTGTAGATGCCGATCTTGCCGGGCATGAACGGCGTGGTCGGCACGGCGGGATCCAGGCGCATGCAGTCGATCATCTGGCGCGGCGGCACCGCCTGGTTCGACGGCACGGTGTGGGTGATCGTGAGGCTCACGGTGCTGGTGGCCGCGTAGCCCGACAGGCCCACGTAGAACTTGCCCGGGCCGGTGGCCGCGAACTGCTCGACGCCGCAGGTCTCCTCGGAGCCAGAGGCGTACGGACGGCAGTCGTAGGCGCTGGTGGTGACCTCGTCGTTCTTGCGCACGTAGAGGTCGACGTCACCGTCGCCGCTCAGGGTGGCCTTGAAGGTGCCGCCGGCGGCGACCTCGAACGGGCCGAAGGTCTTGAGCTCGTTCTGCGCCACCACCTGCATCGCGAAGGTCTGCGTCTCGGTGGTGCCGGGCGCCATCTCGTTCAGGCACGAGCCGACCGCGGCGTCGGTCTCGGTGCGCCACTTGCGCAGGCTGGTCGGCGTCATCGCGTGGCACTCGTTGCAGCGGTCGGTCGCGCCCTCGACGTTGGCGCCGAGCAGCTGCAGCGCCTTGAGCGCGAGCTCGCCGCTCGGCAGGTTCACCGGGTTGCGCAGCTTGCCGCCCTGGCCGCCGTCCTGCGCGGTCGCCGGGATGTCCTTCCACGCGCAGCCGGCCGGGTTATTCTTGCAGCCCTTGATGAAGTCGAGCGCGCGGCCGAAGTCGGAGGCCGCCCAGTTCTCCTCGGTGAGCCCGGTGGTCTCGGGAGGCATCCAGTGGATGTTCTTGAACTTGAGGTACTCGGCGGTGGTGATGCTCTTGAAGCTGGGGTCGGTGCCGTCCAGGCGCGTGGCCCAGTCGAGCCAGCGGCCGTTGCCGATGCGGTGGCAGCGCAGGCAGGCGTTCGCCTGCGGCGACACCAGCTGCTTCGGCATGGTCCAGCCCTGCCCGGCCAGGTTCACGATCGCGTAGGGCGCGTCGTTGGCGCCGATCGGGTAGTCCTCGTCGACGCCCAGCTTGGGCACCACGGGACGGCCGTTGGCATCGAGCGCGCCGTCGAGCCAGGGCGTATGGATCCACGGATCCGCGTCGTGGCACTTCGCGCACTCGATGCCGGTGCCGACGCCGCCGTGCACGCCGCTCCACAGGTTCTCCGACTTGTTCTTGTCGGCCGGGTGCGGCACGTGCTCACCGTCGGTCTTCGAGTACAGCGCGTTCTGGAAGTAGCAAGTCTTCCCGGTGTACGGGTTGTGACCGATCATCGCGATGTCGTTGAACTTGGGGCTCGAGAAGCCGCCGATGCTCTTGCGGCACAGCAGCACCCAGCGGGTGCCCTGCTCGTTGATCTTGCTGGCCACGCGCGGGCCGGGCTCGCACGAGCTGTAGATGTATTGCGGCTTGTCGCACTTGGACTGCACGCTGTCGGGGTTGGTGACGTTGCCGGCGTCGTCGGTGACGGTCATCGGGATGGCGACCGAGTCGAGGCAGTTGTAGGTCGAGTACGCGCCCTCGGCGGTCTTCTCGAAGAACGGGATCTCGCCCAGCTCGGCGACGCAGCGCTCGCCGTACGCCTGCGCCGACTGGATGCGGGTCTCGCCCGACGGCTCGTCGGCCTTGCCGCCCAGGCCCTGACGCCGGCCCTCGTCCCAGGCCGCGAAGAAGTCGCGCTCGACGCGCTGCACGACGCCGCCGTCGCGGATCACGCAGGCATCGATCACGGTGTCGGTGCCCTGCTCGAGCGACGCGAGCATCTCGGGCGTCGGCTCGCCCTGGCCCCACTCGGGGCCGTAGAACGGACGCAGGAGCTCGGCGTCCACGGCGGGGCCGGCGAGCTTGTCACCACCGGTGTCGGCGAGCGCGCCGACCTCGCGGACGAGCTGCGCGCAGTCGAGCGTGCCGCGGTGGCCACGGCGCACGCGCACGTGGATGGACTCGCCGGAGCCGAGCGCGCGCTCGAGGCTCACGATCACCCGCCCCTGCGTCTGGTCGTACGAGAGCTTCATGCCGAGATCGTCGCCACCACCGCTGCAGCCCACTTGAGGGACGAGCGCGGCGGCCAGCACGACCGGTGCGAGGTACTTCCACTTCGACCTGACGAACATTTTCGAGTCTTCTCCGTTAGTCTATTGAGCCCAGCGGCGCGGCACTGTGCAGGCGCCGTGCCGGTCGACCGCGGCCAGCGATTACGAGCAGATGCCTCTCGGCGCCGATCGATTGACCACTCGAGTAGCCAGGCCACTGGCTAGCGTGGTGACCGGAATCCGGCGGTGCGCTATCGTGCCGCGCATGCTCGATCACATCAGCTTGCGCGTGCAGGACTTCGACCGGGCCGTCTCCTTCTACAAGGCGGCCCTCGCCCCCATCGGCTACGAGGTGATCATGGAGTTCCCTGGCTTCGTCGGTATGGGCGAGAAGGGCAAGCCCGACCTGTGGATCACCAAGTCGGACAAGCCGTCGAACCCCACGCACGTCGCACTCCGCTGCGATCGCGCGCGCGTGGATGCGTTCCACGCGGCCGGGTTGGCCGCGGGCGGCACCGACGATGGCCCGCCCGGCGTGCGCACGCTCTACCACCCGAACTACTACGGCGCCTTCGTGCTGGATCCGGAAGGCAACAGCGTCGAGGCCGTGTGCCACGACGGGCCCGGCGCGGGCAGCAAGGCGGCCGCGGCGATCGAGGCGATCAAGGCCGCGGGCAACAAGGCGGTCGCGGCGATCAAGTCGGCCGCCGGCGGGAAGAAGCGGGCCGCGGCGGCGAAGCAGAAGGCGCCGGCGGCCACGAAGGCGGGGAAGGAGCCCGCGGCAAAGAAGGCACCGCCACCGCCCCCGCCAGCGAAGAAGAAGGCCGCGGCCGCCAAGAAGAAGCCCGCGGCCGCGAAGAAGAAGCCGGCCCCGGCCGCCAAGAAGAAGCGCTAGCCGCGCCCGTCCGACCGCTGCCTCGTCCTGACGGCGCCCTGACGAAACCCTCGATCTTGCGGCGATCGTGTCGCCGCGGGTCGTACGAGCGGCCCACCTACGACCAGGATCGCGAGGATCGGCTGTCGCATCGCGCCCGAGCGGGCTAGACTGGAATCGGTGCTCCAGATCGACCGCACCTGGCGCGCCGACGCCGAACCGGCGCTCTCGTACCTGCCGTCAGGGCGGGCGCGGATGCTCGCTATCCTGCCCGTGCTCGCCGTCGCCCTGGCGCTGGTGCCCGGGCTCGCCGCCTGGCGCGTGGCGCACGCGGCGACGCCGCTCCTGAGCGCGATCGCCGCGCCGCTGCTCACCTGGACCTCGGTCACCGCGCTGGTGCTGCTGTTCGCCGGGCGCGAGAACCTGCGCCGGCGCATCCTGGTTCGCGCCGTGGCTTCGGCGATCGCGCGCGCGCGGTCGGTGGGGCTCGACGAGCTTGCTACCGTCCCTGACGGCACGCTGGTGCGGGTGCGCGGCCGGGTGCGCGCGAGCTCCGGCCTGAGCGATCAGCCGCTCGTGGTCGCGCGCCGCGACGTCCGGCTGCGGCCGCTGCGCAGCTCAGCGTACGCGCAGGTGCGCGAGCGGATCGGCGCCTTCCGTTTGGCCGCCGCCGGCCGCGAGGCCGAGCTCGCCCTCGAGGGCGCCAGCCTGGCGCCCTTGCCGCACGCGCCGTCGTGGCAGCTCCGCCAGGACGAGGAGCTCGACGTGATCGGCACCAAGGTCACGCTCGCGCAGGCGCTCGGCGAGGGACCGTACCGCGGCACGGCGAGCCGCATCGGGCTCGCCGCGCCCGACGCCCGGCGGCCCCTCCTGCTGGTGCCGGTCGCGCCGGCGGCGACGGTGCGAAAGGTCACATCGGTGCCTCGCCCAGCGCGCCGTCCGCGAGTCGCCACGCGCAGGTAGCCACGCGCGCCGCGAATGCGTCGTCGTGGCTGACGAGCACGAGCGCACCCGGGTACGCGACCAGCGCGGCCTCGAGGCGCTCGATCGACGGCAGGTCCAGGTGGTTGGTCGGCTCGTCGAGGATCAACAGCCACGCGTGCTGCCCGAGCGCGCGCGCGATCGCCAGCTTGCGCGCCTCACCCGGCGACGGCTGGACGCTGGTCATCAGGCGATCCGGATCGACGCCGAGCGCGGCGATCATCGACAGCGTGCGGCCGCGCACGGCCGGCTCGAGTGCGCGCACCTCACCGAGCAGCGCCCGGCCGTCCGCGGCCGAGAGTTCCTGCGGCAGGTACAGCACGCGCTCGGCCGGCAGGCGTGCGGCGGCCAGCAGCGCCACGAGCACCGTGGTCTTGCCGGCGCCGTTTCTGCCCCGCAGGTGCACGCGCGCGTCGCGGCGGAGCTGCACGCGCACGTCGCGCGCGCAGACGTGCGGCCCGGCGCGCAACTCGGCGAGCTCGAGCGCGGCGAGCACCGGACGCGGCGGCGGCGTCCACGCCACGAAGACGCTGCGCCCGAAGCTGCGCGGCGTGGTCGCGTGAGCAGCGAGCGCGGCGTCCGCTCGATCGACGGCGCGGTGGCCGCGTGCTACCGCGCGCGCCGCGCCCGCCTCGGCCCACTCGGCCCGGTTGGCCGCGCCCAGGGTGCGCGCGTCGCTGTCGTGGCGGTCCTTCATGCGCGCGGAGGTGGAGCGCGAGCGCTCCGCGGAGGCCCGCTCGCGGCGCGCGTCGGCGAGGCGCCGTCCGGCGGCACGCGCCCGCGCCCGCAGCAGCTCGCGCTCGCCGGCGAGCCCAGCGTCGTCGGCAGCCCAGGCGGCGGCCGCGCGCCCGTACGCGCCCGCCTGCACGTCGACGCCGCCGGCGCGCACGCGCAGCGTCTGGGTGGTGAGCGCCTCGAGCAGCCCGCGGTCGTGCGACACGACCACGCCGACCCCGTGGAAGCGGTGCAGCGCGGCCACCAGCGCCGCGCGCGCGTCCGCGTCGAGGTGGTTGGTCGGCTCGTCGAGCAGCAGCACGTCGGGCGCGGCGGCCAGCGCGCAGCCGACCTGCCAGCGCTTGCGCTGCCCGGGCGACAGGGTCGGCCAGCGCGCGAGCTGCGAGGGATCGAGCGAAAGTCGCGCGCGCAGCCGGCGCGCGTCCCTGTCTTGCGCCCCGGCAAGCTCGCCGGCCCCGTCGGGCGCGCGCTCGACGGCCTGCTCGCACAGGATCACGGTCGCGCCGGCGGGCTCGACGTGTACCGAGCCGGCGTCGGCGGCGAGCTCGCCCGCGATCAGGCGCAGCAGCGAGGTCTTGCCGGCGCCATTGTCGCCGACGAGACCCCACCAGCCGGGAGTCAGATGAAGGTTCACGTCTTCGAACAGCGGCGTGGCGTCGCCATGGGCGAACGCCAGCCGCGACAAGCGGATAGCAGGCATGCAGCCTCCTGAGCACGAGGTGGAGCGGAATACGGTCGTGTCAGCGAGGTAGGCGCATGCGTGCAGTGCGCAGGGCGCGCCGCGACGGCGATTCTAGCCACAGTCGGCGCCATGCGCCACCCGTCACGATGATCGGCACCGTGCGTCGCTCGTGACGACTCGGTGACGAATGCGCAACGAACGCGTGCTCGCCGTCGTACCGAATCGCCGCGCGATATGCTCGCCGTCGATGCGCTTCCATCGCCCCGCCCTGGCCCTCACCGTAGCCGTGCAGCTCGCGCTCACGATTGGTGAGCGGCTGCAGCAGCAAGAAGAACGAGAAGCCGGGGTCGTCGCCACCCGGGAGTAGCCAGCCGGGCGCGAGCCGCACGCCCGCCGTCGGTGCGCCGGTCACCGTGCTCATCGCCTACGGCAGCGAGAAGAAGACCTGGCTGGAGGAGTCGGCGCGCGCCTTCGAGCAGGGCGGCGCGAAGACCGCGTCGGGGCGTCCGATCAAGATCGACGCGCGCGCGCTCGGCTCGGGCGAGGCCACGCAAGGCATCCTGGACGGCTCGCTCAAGCCGCATGTGTACTCCCCGGCGTCAGGAGCGTACGTGACCCTGCTCAACCAGGCGTGGCTCGACGGGGCGACCGCCGCGGGGCCCGCGCGCAAGGCGCTCGCGCCCGCGGGCGAGCCGGTCGTGCTGTCGCCGATCGTCATCGCGATGTGGAAGCCGATGGCCGAAGCGCTCGGCTGGCCCGACAAGGCCATTGGCTGGCAGGACATCATCCGCATCAGCCGTGACCCGCGCGGCTGGGCCGCCCACGGCCACCCGGAGTGGGGCGCGTTCAAGCTGGGCCACACCCACCCCGAGTTCTCCAACTCCGGCCTGCTCGCCGTGCTCGCCGAGGCCTACGCCGGCGCAGGCAAGACCCGCGAGCTCACCGCCGACGACATCGCCGCGCCCAGGACGCGCGAGTTCGTCGCCGCCGTCGAGGGCGCGATCGTGCACTACGGCAAGTCGACCGGCTTCTTCGCCGAGAAGATGCTCTCGCGCGGGCCCGCGTACATGTCCGCCGCGGTGCTCTACGAGAACCTGGTGATCGAGTCGTATGGCAAGGAATCCGACGCCGGCTTCCCGCTCGTCGCGGTGTACCCGGTCGAGGGCACCTTCTGGTCGGATCACCCGTACGCGATCCTCGACGCCGAGTGGGTCGGCGCCGAGGAGCGTGAGGCGGCGCAGGCGTTCCTCGCCTTCCTCAAGGCCCGGCCGCAGCAGGAGCGCGCGCTCGCGCTCGGCTTCCGGCCCGCGGATCCGAGCGTCGCGATCGGCGCGCCCGTCGACGCCGCGCACGGCGTCGACCCGAAGCAGCCCGAGACCCTGCTCGAGGTGCCCGGCGCGGCCGTGCTCCAGCAGCTCCTGGCGCTGTGGCGCGAGGCCAAGAAGCCCACCGACGTCATGCTGGTCTTCGACAAATCGGGCAGCATGCGCGGCAAGCCGCTCGCCGAGGCCAAGCTGGGCGCCAAGGCGTTCCTGCGCGCGCTCCACGATCGCGACGAGGTCTCGATCCTGTTCTTCGACAGCACCGTCTATCCGCCGACTCCGTCGGTGGCGCTGGGCACCGGGCGCGCCGGGCTGGAGCAGCGCATCGATGCCGCCATCGCCGACGGCGGCACCGCGCTCTACGACGCGACCGCGGCGGCGTACGCGGTCATGCTGAAGCGCGCGAAGACGCACCCGGCGCGCATCCTGGCGATAGTGGTCATGACCGACGGCCGCGACGAGGACTCCAAGCTGGCCCTCGAGGCGCTGGCCAAGCAGTTCTCGCCCGAGAACGCGCCGGTGAAGATCTTCACGATCTCCTACGGCGAGGGCGCGGATCCGACGGTGCTGGCGCGCATCGCCGAGGCGGCGCAGGGCTCGAGCTCCAAGGGAACCGCCGAGACCATCGTGCAGGTCTACCGCGATCTCTCCGCGTTCTTCTAGAATCGTATCGTGGCCGACGACAGCGACAAGCCGGGGCAGGCGGGGCGACCCAGGTTCGGCAAGGTGGTGGCGCGCGCCACCGCCAGCCCGGTGAACCTGGGCGTGGCCGGGACGGCGGTGATCGCGGCCGCGGCGCTGGGCTCGTGGCCCATCCTGGCGCTGGGCGGCGCGGCTTATGCGGCGCTGGTCGCCTTCGACAGCGCCAACCCCGAGTTCTGGAAGAAGACGTTTTCCGGGGGTGGCGGCGGCAGCGCGCGCGGCCGAACGCCGCCCAAGCTGCCACCGGTGGCCAAGCTCAAGGACGCGACGACGCGCGCGGCGGTGGGGCGGCTGCTCGCCGCGACCGCCGAGCTCGAGCGTGTGCTCGACGAGACGCCCAAGGACGTGCGCGCGCAGCTCGACGCGGTCGAGGCCTCGCTGGTCGAGCTCGAGGAGCACGCGGCGCGGCTGGTGGTGCGCGCCGAGGAGCTGGCCTCCTACCTGGCGCGCGTCGACGCCGAGGTGATCCGCGCCGACATCGCGCGGCTCGAGGCACAGGCGGCGCGCATGTCCGATGCGCAGGCGCGCGCGCAGCTCGGCGAGGCCAAGACGGCGCGCGAGGACGAGCTGCGCACCGTCGGCGAGCTCGAGCGCGCCAAGCAGCGGCTCGACGCCAACCTGCTGCGCGTGGTCGCGGTCGTGGGCGGCTTGCCCAGCAAGGTCGTGCACATGCGCACGCTCGACGCGCAGGCGATGGACGACGTGACGGGCGACATGAACGCCGAGCTGGGGCGGCTCTCCAGCGAGATGCGCACGTTC
Organism: Haliangiales bacterium; assembly: GCA_046595695.1. Lineage (GTDB taxonomy): Bacteria > Myxococcota_A > Polyangia > Haliangiales > SHYZ01 > JBKJOI01. The sequence goes on from JBKJOI010000820.1 coordinate 8,631, forward strand.
GAAGAGACGCTCAAGACGCTCGTGGAGGATCCGATCTCATGAAACCCAAGGCGGCGATCATCATCGGCTTCATCGTGGCAGCGACGGCGATCGTGCTGCTGACCACGCGTGGCGGTGGTGGCGGTGGCGGCAAGAAGGCCGACCAGGTGGTGGGCGACGGCGGCACGGCGGGCGGCGCGGGCGGCGCGGGCAAGCCGGGCGGCGGCGCCCCGGTCGAGATCACCGTGCTCTACAGCACCGAGAAGAAGGACTGGCTCGAGGCCGCGTCGCTCGAGTTCGCCAAGCAGCACCCCGAGATCAAGGTCACGCTGGTCGGCAAGGGCTCGCTCGAGGCCGCGGCGGACATCTTGGAAGGCCGGACCAAGCCGACGGTGTGGAGCCCCGCGGACAGCCTGGTGCTCAACCTGCTCGTCGCCGACTGGGAGACCAAGTACCACACGCCGCTGTTCGCCGCGACCGGCGACGACGCGCCGCAGCCACTCCTGCTCACGCCGCTCGTGTTCGTGATCTGGCAGGACCGCGCCGAGGCGCTGCTGAAGTCGGCAGGCGGCACGGTGAGCTGGAAGACGATCCACAAGGCCGTGACCTCGAACCAGGGCTGGCCGGCGGTCGGCGGCCAGGCCAAGTGGGGCTTCGTGAAGCTCGGGCACACCGATCCGACGCGCTCGAACTCGGGGCTGCAGGCGCTGTATCTGATGTCGCTCGAGTTCTACGGCAAGGCGCGCCTCGAGGTCGACGATCTGCTGAAGCCCGATTACCAGGAGTTCGTGAAGGGCGTCGAGCGCGGCGTGAGCAAGTTCGAGAGCTCGACCGGCACGTTCATGACCGACATGGTGCGCTTCGGCCCGTCCAAGTACGACATCGCGGTCGTCTACGAGGCGCTCGCGATCGGGCAGCTCGACAACGCCCAGGGCCGCTGGGGCAGCCTGCGCGTGTACTACCCCGCGACCACGATCTGGAGCGACCATCCCATGGCGGTGCTGCAGACCGACTGGGTCAGCGCGGCGCAGCGGGCGGCCGGGCGCGAGTTCGTGACCTTCTTGCGCGCGAGACCGCAGCAGGAGCGCGCGCTGGTGTACGGCTACCGGCCGGCGGATACCTCGGTGCCGATCAAGTCGGCCGACGCGCAGAACCCGTTCACGCGGCTCGCGCAGCACGGCATCAGCGTCGAGGTGCCGACCGCGGCCGAGCCGCCGGACGGGCTCGTCGTGCGCAACCTGATGATGATGTGGTCGCGAGTGGTGCAGAAGTAGGCGAGCGGGGCGCGGGTTCACGCGGCGAGCGGGGCGCGGGGTTCACGGGGCGCGCTCGCTTACGGTAGGCTCGCG
>JBKJOI010000897.1:0-8561 GCA_046595695.1 Haliangiales bacterium
ATCTCGTCTCCCGCTGCGTGGGCGCTGCCCTGCCGGATGCTACCGAACGATGTACGGACGATGCTACCGAACGATGTACGGACGTCTGCGGAAGGCGTTGCAAAGGTTCCGCGCTCCGGAGGTTACACGTAACTTCGCGCCGCGCGCAGCGTACCTGTGTCGAATGTCGTCGGTCGTCGCGATGCGGGGTTGTGTGGACTGCGGGCCGACCCGCATGGCACGGTTCGCTCGGGGGTGGACGGTGGCCGGGCGGCAAGCGAGCGACGCCAAGAGCGACACGAAGGTCGATGCCAGAGGCGACGAGGAGCTGATGCTGGCGTACGCCTCCGGCGACGCGGCCGCCTTCTCGATCCTGTTCCGGCGCGTCTCGCCCATGCTGCTGCGCATCGCGCAGCGGCAGCTCCGCCGCGCCGCCGACGCGCAGGACACCGTGCAGCAGACGTTCCTGCAGCTCCACCGCGCCCGCCGCGACTTCAAGCAGGGCATGAAGCTGCGGCCCTGGATCGTCACCATCACCATGAACCTCGCGCGCGACCTGCTGCGCCGGCGCGGCCGCTGGCAGACCACCGACATCGACGAGCAGCGGCTCGCGGCCCCCGACACCGTCGCCGAGGCACGCCACTCCGCCGCCGAGGCCGGCCGCGTGCGCACGGCGCTCGCGACGCTGCCCACCGACCAGCGCGAGGTCATCGAGCTGCACTGGTTCGAGGAGCTGCCGTTCGCCGAGATCGCCTCGGTGGTCGCGGCGTCGCCCGGGGCGGTCCGGGTGCGCGCGCACCGCGGCTACGTGACGTTGCGGAAGCTGCTCGGGCCGGAGAGCGAGCTGCCGATGACGACCGAAGGACCCGACGGCGGCGACGGAGCCGAGGGAGCACGCACGCCATGAGCAACGATCGCTGCAACGGCGAGCGCGGGCACGAGCCCGATGACGCGAACGGCGAGCGTGACTGCGACGACGCGAGCGTCCTGCGCGCCATGGAGGCGAACGTCGCCGACCTGATCGCCGACGAGCGCGGCGCCCACGCGGCGGTGCGCGCGTGGCCGCGCCTGCTGCGCTTCGCGCTCGTGGCGCTGGTGCTGGCGGCGCTCGCCGCGTTCTTCTGGACCCTGCTGCTGCGCGCAGACCATGCGAGCTATCCACGCGTGCGTTTCCTCGTGCTCGGGAGCTCGTACGCGCTGGTGGCGCTGGCCGCGGCATGGCACGCGCTGCGGCCGATCTGGCTGCCGCCGGCGCCGCGGTGGCTCGTCCGCGCGACGCTGATCGTAGGCCTCGCGCTGCCGTTCGTGGCGGTGCTCCTGCCCGAGCTGCCCAGCGCGGCCCGGCTCACGCCGACGCTCGAGCACCACGCGCGCTGGACCACCGTGTGCTGGTCGGTGGGCGGCCTCTCGGGGCTGGCGGTGCTGCTGCTGGCGCGGGCGCTCGACCGCGGCGGCCACCGCGGCACCGATCACGCGCTGTTCGCGGCCCTGGCCGCGGGCATGGCCAGCGTCGGCGCCGGGCACCTCGAGTGCGCGGTCAACTTCCCGCTCCACCTGCTGCTAGGCCATGCGCTCGTGCCGCTCGTGTTCCTGGGCGTGGCGCGCTGGATGTGGCGCGCGCGGCCGTAGCCGCCCGCCCGCTACGGGTGCAGGAAATACACGTACTGCTGGCTGCCGACGAGGACCTCGATGGGCCCGGCGGACGACGCGACCGTGGCGCGGCGGAAGCGGATGAGCGTCGACGGATGCTGCTCCATGCTGGTCGGATCGCGCGGTAGCGCCGCGATCAGGCTGCCGGGCACCGTGAGCGCGCCGTCGTCGTCGGTCTCGCACAGCAGCAGCGCGCGCGGCGGTCCGCCGTGCCAGCCGACGACCAGCGCGAGCTGCACGCGCGCGCCGCCGGAGCTCGCGGTCCACGTGTAGCTCGCGTCTTCACCGTCGACGAGGGTGAGGTTCTGGAACGGGGCCACGAGCGGCGCGACGCCGCCGAGCGTCACCTCGAAGCCAGGCGTGGCCGCACCGGGGGCGCGGATCGTGAGGGTCGCGTCGTCGGCGAAGAGATCCTCGGGTGCTGCTGCGGGCGGCGTGTAGCCGAAGTCGCCCGGCTGGAAGACGAACGGCTGCGCGGCCGCGCGCAGGCCGGTCACGGTGATCGGCCCCGCGCTCGCGCGTGCCGGCCACGGCTCGCACTGCCCCGCGGCCGACCCCGTCGCGACGCAGACCCCATCGGTGCACGCGGGCTCGCACAGCGCCGGCGCGGGGCGCACGTAGACCGCGCAGTCGCCCTCGGCCTGGCTGCGCACCGGCGTCGGCAGCTCGGGGCCGTCGTGGAGCTCGGCCCACGAGCTCGCCTGCTCGAGGACGCGCACGGCGCCGATCCGATCGGCGCGGTAGTCGTCCGGCCCGGCGTCGACGAGCGGCGCGGCATCGGGCGCGGCGTCGTCAGCGCCGCCGCCGCCGCAGGCCGCGAGCAGCAGCGCGGCCCCGAGCACCATCGCTTCGATGGTGCTCATTGGTGCACCACGCCGAAATCGATCTCGCTGCCCACGACCAGCCGCACCGTGCCGCCGGGCACGTCCGCGAACGTGTGCGTGTAGCGCCGCAGCGACGAGCGCGGACAGTCCCATGAACCTGTCCCCCGGGCGCCCCGGGCTCACGGCGCCTCCGCACGATGCTCGACCCCGAGCTCGAGCTCGCTCCCGACCACCAGGCGCACGCCGTTCGCGGGCGCGGGCGCGGGCGCCGCGCGGTAACGCCGCAGCGACGAGCGCGGGCAGTCGACGAGCACGCAGATCCGCGCGTCGGTGATCTCGGGCAACGCGTCGATCATGGCTGCGGGGATGGTCACCTGCCCGGCCGCGTCGGCCGCGTCGCACTCGAGGATCGCCTCGAACGGCTGGCCGTGCGCGCGGTTCGGCGAGTTGATCGTGAGCCGCACGCGCGCGCCCGCGTCGCCCGCAGGAGTCCACGACACCACGTGGTCCTGCCCGGCCGCGAGCGTGATGACGAAGTCGGTGATCACGGCGACCAGCGGCGCCACCGCCGGCGACGCGATCTGGAAGGGCGCCAGCGTGCCCGCGCCCGCGGCGCTCGCGCCCAGCTCGTCGTCGGCGTCGAAGAGATCCTCCGGCACGGTGTCCGGCGGCTGGTAGCCGATGCTCTCCTGGTACTGCATCACGACGCTGCCACCCTTCACGCCCGTGACGGTCAGCGTGCCCGCCGAGAGGTAAGTCGGGTACGGCTCGCAGGTGCCCGGCGGCACGCAGATGCCGTTGCAGAAGCTCTCACAGAAGGCGGGCGCGAATTCGAGCAGGCGGCAGTCGCCGCTCGTCATCGTCTCCTCGTGGAAGCCGGGCTCTCGTCCCTGGAAGAGACGCGCGTCGATGCGGCCGTAGGCGGACGACCTGCCGGTGCCCTCGATCACGCGGATCTCACCGGCCACGACGCCGGCGTCGGCGGGCGGGCCGGCGTCGATCGGCGGCGGCGCATCGGCGGTAGGGCCGCCGTCGATGGTCGCGCCGTCGTCGTCGTCGTCGTCGGAGCAACCCGCCGCGCCGACAGCCAGACCCAGGCCAAGGCTCAGGAACGCAACAACACCAACCAGGCTACGAATTGTCTTCACGTCCGGTCTCCTCTAGAGCCCCACGCCGCGCCCGGGAAACGGGCGCGCCTGCTTGATCTCGATATGCGCGCCCGCCGCGTCGCCGACCAGCTTCCACTCGACGTCCATGGGCAGCTGGCCCCAGCCGGCGGGCGGGTCGTAGATCGCGTCGAAGTGGTCACGGATGGCCGCCAGTGTGCGGCCCAGGTCGAAGAGCTGCGCGCGCGTCAGCACCGTTGCCTGGCCCGCGCCGAGCAGCGTCGAGCGCGTGTAGTAGGTCGCCGGCTGGCCGTTGTGGAAGAAGTAGTACATGAGCTGGTCGGCGACCATCGTCGGATCCGGCTGCACCACGCTGGTCTCGCCGACCTGCGCGTTCACGTAGAACGCGTCCTCGCCGCCCGCGGCAAAGTCGTAGACGTTGGCGGTCACCGCCACGCCGTTGGCGAGCTCGTCGGGGTACGTCGGGTTCACCAGCACCGCCATGGCCACGTTCAGGTGATCGATGCCCACGTAGGCGCGCTCCTCGAAGGCGCGGAAGTTCCACGTGCTGGCCCACACGGTGCGCAGCGCCACGTCGACAGGATGCGTGGGATCGCCGGGCTGCCCGCTCTTCGAGTCGTACAGGCCCGCGCCGGTGTGGCGCGCGAGATCCTCGGCGTTCGTCGACGAGCGGAACTTCATGCGCGTGGCGGGGAAGTCGGCGGTGAGGCGTGCCTCGAGCTCGGCCAGGAAGACCGCGTCGACGGGCGCGAGCAGCATGCGCGCCTGCAGGTCGGCCAGCCTGGCCCGCCGCACGTTGCCGTCGGCGCGGAACGGCTCGTCGACGAGCAGCGCGGCGAGCTCGACGTCGAAGCCGTTCTGCTCGAGGAACTGCTTGTAGCGGTACACCGGGATGGCGAGCGCGTCGCGCACGACCACGTCGCCAGCGATGTTGCGCAGCTCGCCAAAGTTGGCCGCCTTGCCGCCGACGCGCGTCACGTCCCCGGCGCCGACGTCGTCGATGTCGAGCGTGGCGGTGACCGTGTAGTCGGGCGCCGGGATCTCGGCGGTCGGCGGGCGGTGCGCGGCGAACCACGCGTCGGCCTCGGCGACGGTGACCTCGTCCAGGCTCCAGTCGAACGCGCCGACACGCAGGCGCACCCACTTGCCGACGAAGGGCGTGAATACCGCCGCCGCGCCGCGCAGGCCCATGTTGGGCGTGCCGCGCTGCTGCGACAGCACGTTCACGTGCGAGAGCGGCGTCTGGAAGGCGGCGGTGACCACGCCGGCGACGACGCTCAGATCGTTGGGCACGGTGTCGAGCACGACCAGCTCACGCGGGCTCACATACGTGGTCGCGAGCTCGGCCGCGGTCAGCACGCGCACCTGCGCATAGGTCTCGCCGAGGTTGAGCGGCTGGTAGCTGATGCCGGCGTAGATCTCGTCGGTGGTGATGACGCGCACGTCGTCGGGCAAGAGGGCCGCGCGCGCGACCTGCTCCTCCGAGGTCGGGTGGAAGCGCAGCTCGGCGCCGAAGTAGGCGGCGGTAGCGATGCGCCGGTAGGCGTCGGCGATCTGCTCCACCGACGCGGTGTCGTAGGGCGCGAGCTCGTAGGCCCAGACGTCGGGCTCCTCGTAGTGAGTCACCGAGCCGAGCAGGAGGCGGCGCTGCGGCGAGAAGTACTCGTTCACGAACGGCGTGCCGGGCGGGTAGCCGAGGTGCAAGGTGGCGAAGCGGCTGTGCACCGGGAACGCCGTGGTGTCCATGAAGTGCAGCGCGGTGGCCGGATCGGGCGCGGCGCGATCGACGATGGTCTTGATGGTGCGCGCGCCCGGCACCGAGCTATCGAGCGGGCGCGCCGCCTGGGCGAGGAACTCGGCCTCGCAGCGCAGCGCGGCGCGCGAAGGCTTGGGCCCCGAGCCGTCGCACGGCGGCGGAGCGTCGGAAGCGGAGCCGCAGGCGGCGGCGGAAAGGATCCCGGAGGCGACCAGTGCCGCGAGTAGGGCAGTGGCGGTGGCGGTGGCGAGGGCGGTGGCGGTGGCGATGGCGGTGGCGGACTTCATGGGTGGATGTACCCCCGTAGGAGCAAGCCGCGGACCAACCGGGAGGAGCTGTCAGATCAGGTAGTTGCGCGACTGCCGCCTCGGTTTCCTGACACCCGCCGGGTCGGACGAGCCTTTTCCGAGTCGTTGCCGCACCGCGGCTCCGCCACGCCGCACGTGGCGCGCTACAGGTTCGCGCGAAAGAACGTGAAGATGCGCTCGTAGTAGCGCGCCAGCAGCTTGGGCTCGCGCGGCGAGTGCGTCTGGCGCGCGAGCGGCACGAAGTCGAAGGCCTTGCCCGCGCGCAGCAGCGCGTCGGCCAGATCCACGGCGTGGCTGAAGTGCACGTTGTCGTCGGCGGTGCCGTGCATGATCATGAGCGGGCGCGTGAGCTCGGCGGCGTAGAGGAGCAGCCCGTTGGCGTCGTAGCCGCTGGTGTCCTCCAGGTTGGGTACGCCCAGGTAGCGCTCGGTATAGAAGGTGTCGTAGTCGAGCCAGTCGGAGACCGGCGCGATCGCGATGCCGGCCTTGTAGACGTCGGGGCGACGCAGCACCGCGAGCGCGGCCATGTAGCCGCCGAACGACGCGCCCCAGATGCCGACGCGAGCGAGATCCATCGCGGGTTCGAGCTCGGCGAGCGCGCGCAGGCCGTCGACCTGGTCGGTGAGCGGCACCTCGGCAAACTTGCCGAAGATCGCGCGCTCCCAGTCGCGGCCGCGCCCGGGCGTGCCCCGGTTGTCGATGGCGACCACGATGTAGCCGTGGTCGGCGATCCACTGGTCCATCACATAGCCGCGGCGGTTGCGGTACACCATGCGCGACTCTGGACCGCCGTAGACGTGCACCAGCACCGGGTACTTGCGCGCCGGCTCGAGCCGCTGCGGACGCACGATCACCGACCAGAAGCCGCGCCCCGCGCCGGCGCTGACGATCTGCGGCCGGGGCGTGGCCGGCAGCGGCTCGGCCTCGTCGGGGAGGGGGCCCGCCGCCGAGCCATCGGCGCGGATCACGTCGATGGGGAAGTCTTTCGACTCGTGGCTGCGGACGAGGACGCATGCCGGCACGTCGCGCGCGTAGACGGCGGTCGTGACCACATCGGGCGCCGACTGGGGCTCGGCCGCACCGCCGGCGAGCGGAAGCTTCCAGATCAGGCCGTCGACGGGCTCGGCGCCCGCGGCGACGATCACGTGGGTTCCTGCAGGATCGAGCCACAGGACGTTGCGGAAGCCCATCTCGGGTGGAGTGAGCTGGCGGACCAGCTTGCCGTCGGGAGCGCGCAGCTCGAGCTGCCAGGCGCCGCCGCGCTCGCTCGCCCACAGGAAACCCGAGCCGTCGCGCAGCCAGGTGTGCGCGTTGTGGAGGTTCAGGAACAGGTCGTCGTGCTCGCGCACGAGCTCGCGCGTTCTGCCGGTGCGCGCGTCGACGCCAAGCAGCACGAGGTCACGCTGATCGCGCGAGATCACCTGGATCGTGAGCGGCGCGCGCTCGTCCCAGCGCACGCGCGCCAGGTAGGGGAACCTCGCGCGGTCCCACTCGATCCAGGTGGTCTTGCCGCCGCCGCTCGCGCTGGTGATGCCCAGCTTCACCTCGACGTTGGCGCGCCCGGGGCGCGGGTACGCCGACGGCGTCACCCGATCGTAGGGATCGGTGGGATCGGAGAGGTACAGCTTCTCGACGTGCTTCGCGTCGGAGACCTGGTAGACGAGCTGCTTGCTGTCGGCGGACCACCACCAGCCCTGCGAGCGGCCCATCTCTTCCTGAGCGACGAACTCGGCCTGCGCGTGCTGGAGATCGCCGCCCGCGCCGCGCGTGATCGCGGTGGCCTTGCCGCCGCCGAGCGGCGCGACCCACAGCTCGCCGCCGCGCACGAAGCCGACCTTGCTGCCGTCGGGCGACAGGCGCGCGTCGAAGGGCGCGGCGCCGGTGTCGTCGGGGCCAGCGATCTCGGTGGGCGAGCCGCCGGTGAGCGCGACCGAATAGAGCCGCCCGGAGAGCATGGTGAGGACGCGCGCGGCATCGGGGGTGATCTCGAACGAGGTGAAGCCGGAGAACTTCACGCGCTGCCGCTCGCGGCGAGATTTCTCCTCGCTGCTGAGCTTCTCGGCAGCGCCGGCGAGCAGCTGGTCGGGCGTGGCGAGGAGGCGAGTCCTGGCGGTGGCGACGTCGAAGGCGTAGAGGCTGAGCGTGGGATCGCGCGGTTCGGCGCGCAGGAAGACCACGGTCGTGCCGTCGGCGGTGAGCCTGGGCGAGACGGGCTTGCCGAGGGAGAAGCCGCGCGTGGCGACGTAGTTGCGGAGGAAGGCAGCGTCGGCCTCGGACTCCGCGGCGGAGGGTGCGGCGTTCGTTGCGTTCGTTGCGTTCGTTGCGTTCGTTGCGTTGGGCGAGACGTCGTCCGCGCGGCCCGGCGTGACGTGTGTCGTGCCGGGCGCGGGCATCGAGGCGCCGGTGCCGTCAGGCCCGCCGCAGGCGCCGAGGGTCGCGAAGGTTGCGATCGCCGCGCACGTCGCGAGCGTCCCGAGCGTCCCGAACGTCCCGAACGTCCCGAACGTCGCCGATGCCGCAGGAATGAGGAAGCGCATGGGGCTGCTCATGGCGCGCATCCTACTGCTACATTCTGCGCGTGCGCGACGACCGATCCGAGGAGACCGACGCTTTCGCCCGCCTCGAGCGCACACACCGGCGGATCGAGGATTGGCTCGCGGCGCTGGTGCGAGCGTGCGACGACATCGCGCAGCCGGAGCGACGCCAGGTCGCGCTCGGCGATCTGCTCGACGCCGTGCGCTTCTTCGGGCGCGGTGCGCTGCGTCATCACGAGGACGAAGAAGCGACGCTGTTCCCGCGCCTCGCCGACGTCGCGGCGATGACGTCGCTCGTGGACACGCTGCGCGCCGAGCATCGCGAGCACGACACCGCGTACGCGGAGCTGCGCGCGCTGGTCGACGCGTGGGATCCCGACGAA
>JBKJOI010000047.1:0-2557 GCA_046595695.1 Haliangiales bacterium
CGCGCTGAAACCACACTGGCTTCGCGGGCTTGCACGACCGAGTTGTGATCTCGCCTGCTTGCAGGGGTGGCAAAAAAGGGCGAAAATGTCCGCTGATGGCGACCTGTCCGAAGTGCCGCGTGCAGTATGCGCAGGGTCAGAGTGCCTGCCCTGCCGACGGCGCTGCGCTGCTCGAAGACGAGGCCTTTGCCAGCGCCGATCTCGACCTCGAGAGCGGGGCCACGGTCGGCGAATACGTGGTCGAAGCCAAGATCGGCGAGGGTGGCTTCGGCGCGGTGTTCCGCGCCGCGCACCCGCTGATCGGCAAGGAAGTCGCCATCAAGGTGCTGTTCCGCAAGTTCTCGTCGGACCCCGCGATGGTGTCGCGCTTCATCGCCGAGGCGCGCGCGGTCAACCAGATCCGCAGCCGCAACATCATCGACATCTTCGCCTTCGGCCAGCTGCCCGAGGGCCTGCAGTACTACATCATGGAGCTCGTCGACGGCGTGTCGCTCGAGCGCTACCTGCGCAACCGCGGTCGGCTCACCGTCCAGGAGGCCGTGCCCATCCTGCGCGCCGTCGGCCGCGCGCTCGGCGCCGCGCACGGCGCCGGCATCGCGCACCGCGACCTCAAGCCCGAGAACATCGTGATCTGCTCGGAGGACGGCAAGGCGTTCCCCAAGCTGCTCGACTTCGGCATCGCCAAGCTGATGGGCTCGGGCGACGGAAACAGCGTCAAGACCCAGACCGGCACCGCCATGGGCACACCGTCGTACATGTCGCCCGAGCAGTGCATGGGCAAGAACGTCGATCACCGCACCGACATCTATGCGTTCGGCGTGATGGCCTACCAGCTGCTCACCGGCAAGCTGCCATTCACCGGCGAGAGCTTCGTCGAGATCGTCGTCAAGCAGACCACCCACGAGCCGCTCGCGCCGTCGCGGATCTGCGAGGACATCCCCGAGCCGCTGTCGAGCGCGATCCTGTGGATGCTCAAGAAGGATCCCAACGACCGGCCGCAGACGCTCGCGGCCGCGGTCGCGCGCCTCGAAGAGGGCGCCTTCAGCATGGGGCTCGACGTGCACACCGGCGTCACGCGCATGCCCGACCAGCTCATGGAGCTCAACCGGCCCATGGGGCTCGCGACGCCCGCGCCCTTCACCGGCGCCGGCATGTCTTCGGGCGGCCCTGCGGCCACGCTCGCGCCAGGCATGACGCCGGTACCGCCCGGAGGCACGCCCGCACGCGCGACCGTGAGCGGCAGAGGCAGCAAGTCGCCGGCGCCCACGCCGATCGCCGCGGGCGAGATGGCCGCGCCCGATGACTTCGAGGTCCCGCGTTCGAAGTCCAAGGGCAAGTGGCTCGCGGCGGCCGCCGCGGTGATCGTGCTCGGTGGTGGCGGCGCTTTCCTGGCGCTGGGCCGCGGCGGCGGCAGTGGCGCAGCGACCGCGAGCGTCAAATCGCCCGCGCCGGGCCCCACGCTCGTGGATCCCGCGGCCGCGCCTCCCAGCGCAGCGCCGTCGCCTGGAGCGGCGCCCGGCGTGCCGACGCCCGCGCCCGCGCCGACGCCCGCGCCCGCGCCGACGCCCGCGCCCGTCGCAGCCGCGTCGGAAACCGTGACCCTGATCATCACCGGTGCCCCGGACCAGACCGAGGTGCGCGACGAGCGGGGCGCCCTGCTCGGCCGAGTGCCCGGACGGCTCTCGCTAACCCGCGGCGCGGCCGCGATGACCCTCCGCTTCGAGCGCCACGGCTACGAGCCACACGCCGAGCAGGTGGCCGTCGATCGCGACGGTGAGCTCGAGATCAAGCTCCAGCGCAAGAAGAAGGCGGGCGCCACTGTCGCCACGCCGGGGACGCCGCCCGGGCCCGCGCCAGCCGCGACGCCGCCCGAACCGACCAAGCCACCACCGGCGGCGAACCCGCTGCCTGACTTCTAGCGGAGCGAGATCGCTTCCGCCGGAGCTTCAGTTTTCATCCATCGAGCCTGAGGAGGGGATCCATGAGGGGGACTTGGCTTGCCGTGCTCGTGTGCATCACGACGACGGCACCGATCGTCTGGGCGCAGGAGCGCCCGCGTGCACCGACACCGGCACCAGAACCGGCGCCGGCCCCGCCGAGCACGGGCCAGGGTCAGGAAGCGCAGAAATACTACGAGGCCGGGCGCCAGGCGTTCGCGGCCGGGCAGTTCAACGTGGCCATCGCGGCGTTCGAGGAGGCCTACAAGCTGGCGCCGCGCACCTCGGTGAGGTTCTCGCTGGCGATGGCCTACCGCGCCCAGTACTTCATCGATCAGGATCCCTACAAGGTGCGGCGCGGCGTCGAGCTGTTCCGCGCGGTCGTCGAGGAGGTCGCGCAGGGCGAGCTGCGCGAGAAGGCCGCCGGGCACCTCGCCGAGCTGGCGCCCGTGGTCATGCGCCTCGATGACGACGCGCGCCGCGCGGCCGAGGAGGCCGCACGCCGCCAGGCCGCCGCCGCGCCACCGCCGGGCGAAGGCGAAGGCACCGGCGCAGCGACAGTCGCGGTGGCGCCGGTGCCGGTCGCGCCGCCCCCGCCGCCGCCCAAGACGCAGCTCATG
>JBKJOI010000078.1:0-9028 GCA_046595695.1 Haliangiales bacterium
TGAGGATCGGCTGCGCCTCGAGGAGGCCGAGGGGCGCGCGCGTGTCGAGGCATCGATGCGCCTCGAGGAGGCGCGCCTCAGGATGGAGATCGAGGCGAAGGCCGCGCACGGCCCGGGCCGCAAGCCGCGCGAGCTCATCGCCGCGGCGATGGTCCTGCTGCTGGGCGTGGGCGGTTTGGGCGTCTTCGCGTACCAGAAGCACCTGGACGGCGAGAAGGCCGAGGGGCTCAGGATGCGGGCGGAGGAGTCGATCGCCGAGCTCGAGGCGATCCGCGCCGAGCGCGAGCGCGTGCAGAAGGAGCTGCTCACCGCCAACGAGGAGCGCCGCAAGCAGCTCGAGAAGGCGCTCGAGGATCTGCGCCGGAAGGAGACCGCAGCGGAGGCAGCGGCGGCGTCGCCGAGCGGCAAGCCCAAGAAGCCGCTGAACACCAGGCCGGGCGCCAGCAAGCCCTTGCCGGCGTCGCCGCGGGTGAGGCTCTGCCCGGAGGAGAAGCCGATCTGCGAGGAGTGGGAGAAGCGTTAGAGCGGGGGAGAAACGACCGCCGCGGCGCTCGGTGCGCCGCGGCGTGAACGCTCGGGGCTAGCCCGTCACCTAGTAGCCCGAGACGGTGATCTTGTTGCTGGTGCGCTGGCGCACCGCGACGCCCTTGCCGTCGTCGGTCTCGATCGAGACGTAGTCGGTGCCGCTCACCTTGGCGGGCAGCTTGACGACCACGGTCGTCGCGCTCACCGAGACGATGGTGGCCGGCTGGGCCTTGAACCACGCCTTGCTGACGCTCTTCACGTTGCAGCCGCTGATGTCGATGTTCACGTTCTGACCCGCGCCGACCGAGCCGGGCGACACGGTGAAGTTGCACGCCGCGGGCGTCGGGGCGGGGGGCGGCGGGGGCGGCGGCGCGGGCGGCCCGTCGACGGTGAAGGTGTAGCGGGTGGCGGAGCGCTGGCCGTGGGCCTCCCACTCGATCTTGCCGCTCGAGGCGCCGGCGGGGATCTGCAGCGCGTACGCGCCCTGGCTCTTCGAGGTGATGGGCAGGACGACGCCGTTCAGCCAGAACTTCTCGTTGCCGGTGTAGTTCGAGACCTTGACGGTCACGCGCGTGCCCACCGGGCCGCGGTCGGGCGAGAAGCTAGTGATCTCGGCACCCTCGACGGTGAACGTATAGTTCGTGGGCAGGCGTTGGCCGTAAATCTCCCACTCGACCCGGCCGCTCGAGGCGCCGTCGGGGATCTGGAGTGCGTACGCGCCCTGGCTCCTCGATGTGATGGGCAGGACGACCCCGTTTAGCCAGAACTTCTCGTTGCCGGTGTAGGCCGAGACCTTTACCGTCACGCGCGTGCCGACCGGTCCATGGTCGGGCGCGAACGTATTGATCGTGGCCGCGTCCACGTTGAACGTGTAGTTCGTGGGCTGGCGCTGGCCGTAGATCTCCCACTCGACCTTGCCGCTCGAGGCGCCCTCGGGGATCTTGAGGGCGTACGCGCCCTGGCTCTTCGAGGTGATGGGCAGGACGACGCCGTTCAGCCAGAACTTCTCGTTGCCGGTGTAGGCCGAGACCTTCACCGTCACGCGCGTGCCGACCGGGCCGTGGTCGGGCGCGAACGTGGTGATGGTCGCCGCGTCCACCGCGAAGGAGTAGTTCGTCGGCTGGCGCTTTCCGTTCACTTCCCACTCGACCTTGCCACTCGTGGCGCCGACGGGGATCTGGAGGGCGTATGCGCCCTGGCTCCTCGAGGTGACGGGCAGGACCATGCCGTTCAACCAGAACTTCTCGTCGCCCGTGTAGCCGGTGACTTTCACCGTGACGCGCGTGCCGACCGGGCCGTGGTCGGGCGCGAACGTGGTGATGGTCGCCGGCTGCAGCACCGTGAACGTGTAGTTGCTGGTCTGGCGCTTGCCGTAGGTCTCCCACTCGACCCGGCCGGTGGTCGCGTTCGCCGGGATCTGCACGACGTACTTGCCCTGCCCGCGGTCGACGATGGGCAGGCTGACGCCGTTCAGCCAGAACTGGTCGCTGTTGCTGTAGTGATCGATCGTGATGGTGACCCGCGTGCCGGTCGGGCCACGGTCGGGCGAGATGCCGCTGATGGCCGAGTACTCGACCACCTGGAAGGCGGTCGCGCTCGACACGCTGCCGCCGCGCGTGATCACGGTGAACGGCTGGTTGCCCGCGCCGTTCGGGGCGAGGACGTCGACCTCGGAGTCGCCGCGGCGCGCGACGATCCTGAGCTGCTGCGCGCCGTAGGTGACGCGCGCGCCGTCGGTGAAGCCAGTGCCGCGGATGGTCACCTTGGTGCCGGCCGCGCCCTGGCTGGGCGAGAAGCTGGCGATCGTGGGACCGCTGAGGACCTCGAAGGGCTTGCGGGCGGTGCCCGCGACCTGGCCGCCGCGCCAGATGGCGAAACGATCGGTGCTAGCGCCGTTGGGGATCTCCACGGTCAGCTTGTTGTCGTCGTAGGCGACGATTTTGAGCGGCTTGCCATTGAAGTAGACCAGGTCACTCTGGGCGAAGTTCGAGCCGTAGATCTCGACGCGCGTTCCGGCGCTGCCGTAGTCGGGCGAGAAGCGCCCGATGTTCGGGTTCAGCATCAGCACGAACACCGGCGTCTGCGCGGCGCCGTGCGAGCCCTTGATGAGGAAAGGCTGCGACTGGCGCGCGTTCTGCGGCACGCGGACGTCGATCCAGCCGTCGGCGCGGGCCACGATGTCGGCCTGCTGGTTCGGGCCGTACCACACGCGATCGTCGGCGGCGAAGTAGCTGCCCGAGATGCGCACCTGGGTGCCCGGGCCGCCCGAGGTCGGCGAGATGCTGCTGACGGTGGGCGCCGGCAGCACGACCTGGAACTTCTGCCGCGAGGTGTTGGCGTAGTTGTTCGACGGACGCGAGATCGTGAACGCGTCGGTGGTCGCGCCCGGCGGGATCACGACGACGATGCGATTCGGGCCGAACTCGGGCGCACCGAGCGGCTTGCCATTGAACAGCACGCGATCGCCGTTCAGGAAACCTTCACCGGTGATCTCGACGCGCGTGCCGATCGGGCCCGAGTTGGGCGCGAAGGCGGCGATGCGCGGATCGACCTGCACCATGAAGGTGCCGACCTGGATCTCGTTGCCCATGCCCGGGTGGTGCAGCGTGATCACGCTGTCGCGGTACCTGCCCGGGAACGCGAAGGTGATGCTGGTCTGGGTGGTGGCGATGTTCTTCACCGGCTTGCCGCCGACCTTCACCTTGGTCTGTGGCCGGAAGTTGTCGCCGGTGATGGTCACCACCGTGCCCACCGGACCGGTGCCCGGCGAGAAGCCGGTGACCTTGGCCTCGGCAGGCCTGGCCTGGACCTCCACGCGGTCGGGAGCCTTCTTCTTACCGTGATCGCGAACCTCGACGCCGCGTTGCGCAAGAGCCGGAACTGCATAGGCCATGAGCGATGCGGCGACGACGAGTACTCTGAGTCTCATCTGAAATCCTCCGTCTAGTGTCGGGTCGGGCGTGGGACCGTCCGAATGGCCCCGATATTCAAAGGCCAGCGGAAGCTATCATGATTCCGCGGTCATCCGGGGTCGGCCTGACACTACTGCCGCAGCCGTGCGTCGACGTCGGCTGCGTCAGACGGACGATGGCACGCCGTGTACGCACGCCACGCGCCCGCGAGGAGCGATTTGCTCGCATGCGCGAGCCCGCGCGCGCGATCGGCTGCCGCGCACGCGGCCGCGTGTTCTCCGGCGGCGAGCGCGGCCTCGATGGCGAGCTGCACCGCGGCGTCGTTCTCGCGCAGCTCGAGGTTGGCCTGGGCGAGCGCATGCGCGCGCCGCGGATCGGCGCCCGCGGCGAGCCAGAAGCGCGCCGCGTGGTCGGCGAACGCGGCCAGGTGCCGTGCCGTGAGATCTTCGTAGCCGCGCCGAGGCGCTGCTCGAGCGCGCGCAGGAGAGGCGAGAGCAGCCCAGGGATCTCGGGATCGTCGGACGAGACCAGCAGCGGCTCGAGCAGCGCGATCGCGCGCGCCCGGTCGCCCGCCTGGTCCTCGAGCAGCGCCAGGTGCGCCGTCGCGTGGGCGTAGGCCGGCAGGCGCGTGTGCGCCGAGGCATAGAGGGCGCGCGCGCGCGTGGTCTGGCCGGCGCGCTCCCACATCTGGCCCTCCTCGAACTCGAGCCACGCGATCGCGAACGGCGAGACGTCGGCGTAGACGGCCAGTGCACGCGCGAAGAGCGCGCTCGCCTCCTCGGTGCGGCCGAGCTGCCCGTAGACCGCCGCGAGCGTGGCGAGCGTCTCCATGGCGGGCGCGTCGCGGGCCGCACGCTCCAGCACCACGAGGGCGGCATCGGTGCGGCCGAGCGCGAGATCGATCGTGGCGCGCTGGCCGGCGAGGGTGTCGGCGGGCGCGCCGGCCTGCGCGGCGGCGGTGAGATCGGCGAGCGCGTCGTCGAAGCGGTGCAGCGCCGCGCGCGTGCTCGCGCGCGCCAGCAGCGCCGCGGAGTGGCCCGGCGCGCGCCTCACCAGCTCGTCGGCGAGGCGATCGGCGCGCTCCAAGTCGGCGATGCGTCCCAGGTACTTCCCGCGCGCGCCGAGCAGCGCGACCAGCATCACGGTGTGGCCGGGGTCGGCGTCGGGCGCGGCCGCGGCGCGCTCGGCGCCGGTGATCTGCGCGTCGAGGTTGCGCAGGGCCTTGGCGCTGCTCGTGGTCTTGCGCGCCGCCGAGGCGGGCCGATCTTCGACGCGGGTGGGTGAGGGCGCGGGCGGCTGGCCCAGGGCGGGCGCGGGCGCAGGCCTGGGTGGGTCGCTGCGCTTGCAGCCGGCACCGGCCAGAGCCAGGGCGAGCGCGCAGACCAGCGACCCGGGCGCGAGACGCGCCGTGCGGGAGGGCTTCATTGGGGGCCGAGTATAGAGGCGCGGCCGACTAGTTCGTCGGCGGGCCGAGGTACGGGAAGGTCGTGGTGACGGTCGCGGTGAAGTCGATGTTGTCATCGACGCCGCTGAGCGCGCCGGCCGCGAGCACGGAGTAGCTGGTCGCGATCACGTCGAACTCGAGCTTGCGACCGCCACACTGGGTGTTGGGGGCAGTTCCGGTAGCGTTGGCCTCGACGGCCAGGTAGGCGCCGCACGTTGTCTTCGCGGCGTCGACCTGCAGCATGTCGATGGTGAGCACGCCGGCGAGGCCCGCGTAGCGCGCCGCGGTGACCGGCGGCGCGGCGGCCAGCAGCTGGTTGCCGCAGTTGCCGTCGAGCGCGTCGAGGATGGCGAGGGTCGCCGCGACGTCAGCGCCGTGCATGGCGCCCCAGGTCGCGGGGCTGGCGTTCCCGTTCCACGCGTCCTCGGCGACGTTGCGGGTCGCGTCGGCGGTGAACGTCTTGTTGAGCGCCGTGTTGATGGCCGGGCGGCCCGCGCGGTCGATCTGCGCGCCGAGCGTCGGCTTGGCGGGCGGGCCCGCATCGGGACCGGCCGCGTCGATGGTCCCGGCGGCGTCGGCCGACGGCGTGGTCTCGTCGTCGCCGCACGCGGCGATGGGCAGGATGAGCAGCGAGAGACAGAAGGTCTTGATGATCATTTTGTTATTCATGGTCTTGTCCTCGTTAGGGAGCCGCGTTGGTGCTGGCCCACACGCCCAGGAAGTCGCCCGCGCCGTTCAGCAGCGACAGGTCGAGCTCGACGACGATGGACAGGACGTTGAGGTCGCCGAAGTAGTCGACCGGCGCGCCGCCGGCCGCGTCGTGCTGCAGCTGGCCGACAAGCACGGCCGAGGTGCCGTTGTCGACGTCAGGACAGCCGGCCGTGTCGAAGGTGAGGCTGGCCGCCGCAGCGAGTACGGTTGTACGCGCCTTCTGGAAGCCGGCGAGGTTGAAGAAGAAAGGGTCCTCGCGAAGGCCGGCGAACACCTTGAACTTGCCGCTCGCGCTCGACAGACCGCCGACCGCGCTCGGGTTGCCCGAGGTGAGCTCCGCCGCCGAGTCGCCGGGCCAGCAGTCGACGTCGGTGTTGCTGGCGAACTTGCAAATGATCGTGGTCTCGGTCGCGGTCGCGGTCACGAACGTCTCGCGTCGGGTGACGTGGAAGACGTACAGCGCCGCGTCGGAGAACTCCGAGGTCGTGGTTGCCGCCGGGGAGACGTTCATGACCAGCACGAGCTTGCCGCCCTGCATCCACGTGTACACATCGGTGATGTCGGTGGCAGCGTCCTCCAGGACCGCAGGACCATCGAGGTGATCGGCAGCGCGCGCCGTCGGCGTTGCCACGCTACCGAGCGCGAGCGCGCCCATACCTAGAACTAACCATTTGTTCTTCATCGCGGATCTCTCCTTTGCACACAGTAATGACCGCGCTCCCCTGACCCACCCAGGTGCGTAGTCCACAGAACCGTACGAGCCATATCGTACGCCGGATTGGTGTTACCGTGCGAAGGCTCCTTTCACGCGCCGCGTGCCAGAGTGCATGACCCGGTCAAATCGCGAACGACGACGGAGGGGAATCCGTGAAGCTTCGTGCGAACGCGTTTGCCGCCACTCGAGGTGTGGGCTTCGTGGCCTTGGTGCTCATGTGCGCGTGGGTCACAACCACCGCCGCGTGCAGCGATCGGAACGTGCGGTTGTTCCCGGACAAGAGCAGCGCAGGCACCGCGGCTGTCAGGTCGCGTGCACCTGGGCGGATGGTGCCCAGTCGAGGCTCCGGGCTGCGCTACCGGCTCTCCGAAGGTTCCGGCGCCGCGGCGGCAGAGCGTGTGCGCGTGGCCGGGGCCACGCCGCTCGACGCCGCGGAGACCGCGGCGATCACCGCGCGCATGCCCGCGCTCGTGGCAGACAAGGATGACGAGCAGGACTTCGCCATGCGACCGGCATCGCAGCCGCCGCCCAGGACCGGCGACGTGGTGAGGACGCCGTTCCCACCGCCCGGTGGTGGCCCGGCGGCTCCGGATCCCGACGCCGTCGCCGGCAAGGAGGGCGCGCTCGTGGAGCTCAGGCACGCGCCCGAGGGCGACGTGCCCCTCGCGCCGCACCTGTCGGTGACCTTCTCGCAGCCGATGATCGCGGTCGCGTCGCACGCCGACGCGGCGTTCGCGAAGCTGCCGGTGTCGCTGTCGCCGCAGCCGCCCGGCAAGTGGCGCTGGGTCGGCACGAAGACCGTGCTCTTCGAGCCGGAGGGCGGACGCTTCCCCATGGCCACCGAGTACCGCGTCGACTTCGCTGCCGATCTGGTCTCGGCGAACGGCGCCAGGCCCGAGCCGACCGTGAAGGGCTGGGCGTTCCGGACCCCGCCGCCAACGGTGAAGCAGTACTGGCCCACCGGCAACGGTCCGGTCCGTCGCGATCCCATCCTCTTCGTCGAGCTCGATCAGAAGATCTCGCCCGAGGCGGTGCTGGGCACGATCACGCTCGACGCCGACAGCAAGCGCGCGCTGCGGCTCGCCTCGCCCGCCGAGATCGAGGCCGACGCCGACATCCGCGCGCTCAGCGAGGCCGCCGAGCCGGGCACCTGGCTCGCGTTCACGCCGACCGAGCCGCTGCCCGTCGACTACCGCATCGATCTGAAGGTCGGGCCGCAGACGCCTTCGCTCGAGGGACCGCGCCGCTCGAGCGAGCCGTTCTCGTGGAGCTTTCGCACCTTCGGACCGATGCAGATGATCGAGCGGCGCTGCAGCTGGAGCGGGCCGTGCCGTCCCGACATGGCGTGGTACGTGCGCTTCTCGAACCCCATCGACGAGCATGCCTTCGATCCGGCGTTCGTGAAGGTGGAGCCGGCACTGGCCGGGCTCTCCGTCACCGTGAACGGCGACGGTATGGTCATCACCGGCCGCGTGAAGGGGCGCACCAGCTACAGCGTCACGCTGGCGAACGGCGCCGCGGGTGCTTCGGGCGCCGCGGGCGCCGGGGGAATCCGGGACGTCTTCGGCCAGCAGCTCGCCGAGGTCACCCGCTTCACCTTCGACGTCGGCGAGGCCAACCCGCGCCTGTCCGGCCCGAACCAGCCGGTGGTCGTGCTCGACCCCGCCGCGAAGCCGATGTTCTCGGTCTACAGCACCAACTTCAAGCAGCTGCGCGTCACCGCGCACGTGGTCACGCCCGCCGACTGGCCGGCGTACGAGACCTACCTGGAGGAGTACTACCGCCGCGACCGCGAGCCCACCTTCCCGGGCCGGCGCGTGTTCTCCGAGGTGATCGAGGTCAAGGGCTCGCCCGACGAGCTGACCGAGACGCGCATCGATCTGGCGCGCGCGCTCGACGGCGGCTTCGGCCATGTGCTGGTCCAGGTCGAGGACACGCGCACCGGGACCGAGCGCTGGGAGCGGCAGCGCGTCGACTCGTGGGTGCAGGCCACGCGGCTCGGGCTGACCGCGATCGCCGACGGCGACGATCTGCACGCGTGGGCGACCGAGCTGGCCACCGGCGCGCCCGCGGGCGGCGTGGAGCTCGGCTTCTGGCCGGCGGCGGGCCCGGGCGCGACCAGCAGCGCGGACGGCCTCGCGAAGCTCGAGCTGCCCGCGCAGCGCACCGCGCGCGAGCGCCTGCTCGTGGCCCGGCGTGGCAAGGACGTCGCGTTCGTCGCGGAGGGCAGCGCGACCCACTTCGTCGGCGGCGGCGACCTGGGCCTGCTCGGCGATGGTGACGGCGACGGCGAGAGCTTCGGCGCGCGCTCCTACTCCGCCCGCGGCGAGAGCTGGGTGAGGCGCGCGCGCGTGGATCAGCTGCGCTGGCACGTCTTCGACGATCGCAGCATGTACCGCCCGGGCGAGGAGGTGCACGTGAAGGGCTGGCTGCGCCGGCTGGCCGCCCAGCGCAGCTCCGACCTCGCCGCGCCCGGCGTCGACCGCGTGAGCTGGCGCGTGCTCGATCGCCGCCGCGTCGAGATCGGCAAGGGCGAGGCCCAGGTGACCGGCCTGGGCGGCTTCGACTTCGCGTTCAACCTGCCGGGCACGCCCAACCTGGGCTACGCAACGCTCGAGCTGACCGCCGTGGGCGCGGCCCCGGCGCTGAACGCCACGCGGCGCCACCGGTTCCAGATCCAGGAGTTCCGCCGCCCCGAGTTCGAGGTCGCCGCGACCGTGG
>JBKJOI010000165.1:0-16332 GCA_046595695.1 Haliangiales bacterium
CAGCGCTCGACCGCGAGATCCCGCGAGCCGATCGTCTTGCGCGTCTCGTGGCCCTCTTGCGCCGAGCCCGGGCCGTTCATGGGGTGCACGCCCGAGCCCTCGGTCAGATCGTCGTCCTCGAGGTTCTCGTACGGGCCCGTGCCGGTGCGCTCGGGCTGGGCCTGGGCCGCAGCCTCGTCGATCTCGTCAGAATCGTCGATGTCGGAATCATCGACGACCAGGGTCGGCCGCGGCGTCCCCGCCGCGCGGCGCACGAGCTCGCCCTTCTGCGCCTCGAGCAGCACGGTGCGGCGGATGAGGTCGGCCTCGCGCGCCTCGAGGGCCGCGGCGCGCGAATCGAGCACCGAGCTGCGCGTGGCCAGCGCGGCCCGCTGCAGCTCGAGATCGGCGGGCGGTGGGCCCGCCACGGCGGCGAGCACCGGCCTGGGGGTCGCGCCCGCCTTGGCCGCAGCCGTCGCGACCCTGGCGAGCTCGGCGCGCAGACCGTCGGCGCCGAAGACGACGCCGAACTCGCGCACATAGCCGGGCACGTCGTGGCCGCGATCGCGCGCCAGCTCGAGCAGGAGCGCGGCGCGCTCCTCCAGCTCGCGGTGCCGCAGCGTCGACGGCAGGACCAGCAGGAAGCGGCGCGCGGCGCTCTCGTGGTAGACGAACGACAGCTCGACCGCCGACATCGCGGTGCACGCGCCGCAGGTGACGCGGTGGAGCTTGTCCTCGCGCGCCCGCTCGGCGACGTCGGGGTCGCGCAGGGCGTCGATCGCGCGCACGACCTCGACCGTGACCAGGGCTCCGCATGGGCAGGACCAGTGGATGGCCTCGCTCCTGGTCCGCCCCGCTGCACCCCCGTAGACCCCGTCGGCGACCCCGCGTGGCATGTGCATCGTGGATATCATAGTATCCCGGCGCTTGCATCCCACCGTGCCACCGCCTGGTTCCGTCCACGAGCTCGCCGAGCGCGCCGTGGACTTCGTGCGTCGCGCCCTCTCGCTCCCGCTCGACTACACCCCGGAGACGCTCCCGCTGCTCGACCACTACCTGCGCCAGGTGCCGCAGGACCAGCCCGACACCGTGCGGCTGATCGCCAGCACCGCCGGCGCCTACTTCGGCGAGGTGTGCCGCCGCACGCTGGGCGGCACCTGGGAAGACCGCGAGGACCAGCAGCCCATCGACTGGAAGCTGCGCCTCTCCGGCGACGTCACCTTCTGCCCGGGCGGCATGGCGGCGCTCGCCGTGCTCCAGGCCGACAGCGAGGGCGTCGACGGTGACACCGACGTGCCCGCCGAGGCGCGCGAGCGCGTCGAGCACGCGCTCGAGGCGCGCGGTCAGGTCGCCGAGGACGAGTTCTACTCGCTCTCCGGCCGGCTCGAGGCGCTCATGCTGGTGGTCGACACGGTCGTCGGTGGCATGCCGCCGCCGCCCACGCCCGACATCGGCGGCGCCGACCAAGACTAGCGCTACTCGTTCAGCAGGCCGATGCTCACGTTGCCCGACATCGACGAGATCGACATGACCGCGGGTTTGCCGCGCGCGCTCCCGAACGAGCCCCGCAGGCGCCCGGCCTCGGGGCTGGCGCCGTCGGCCATCTCGAGCCGCGAGTCGATCTTGCCGTCGCGCGCGTAGGCATCGAGCTTGAGGCCCAGGGCCTTGCGGTTCTTGCCCGGCACGACGGTGACCTCGACGCTGCCATTGTAGCTGGCCAGGTCGTAGCTGCCGCCCGCGAGCAGCTCGCCGGTGAAGTGGATGTCGCCGAAGGTGGTGCGCAGCTTGACCGAGCGCGACTTCACCCGCGTGGCGAACACCTGGCCGTCGTGCACGCTGGCGGCGAGCGAGTCGCCGCTGATGCTCTCGAGCGAGACGTCGCCGTAGGTGTTGTCGGCGCGCACCGTGCCGCGCACGCCGGTGAGGCGCTGGTTGCCGCGCGTGTTGTCGGTGGTGACCTTGCCGTTCACGTCGGTGACGGTGAGGTCGCCGGCGTGCGCCGACAGCGACGCGCCGTTCTTCACGCCGGTGACCGCGACCTTGCCGTTCCAGGCCTTCACGCCGACGTGGGCGCCGCGCGGGACCTCGAGGGTGATGTCGATGCGGATGGAGCGCGCCGGCAGCGGGCGCGCCTCCTCACCGGCCATGAGCGCGGTGTTGATGGTGATGGTGCCGTCGGGATCGGTGACCAGGTTGACCTTCAGACGATCGAGCGTCTCGCCGTCGGGGCCGCGCTTGACCACGTGGACGACCACGCCGGGATCGTCGTGGCCCACGACGGTCACGTCACCCAGGCGGTTGTCGATCGCGACCGCCTTCACCTTGACGTTCTTGTGCGGCTGGATCTGCACGTCGTCGCGCTCGATCATGAAGCCGCCGGCCTCCCGGGTCGGCTCGTCCGCGCGCGCCGAGGAGGCCAAGGCCAAGGCTGAGGCCACGAGCAGGACCACCGCGACGAGGCCGGTGCCCCGGTTCATGCGCAGGCTCAAAGCGACTCCTTCTCACCTGCGGCGCCGCCGCGCACGACCGCTTCCTGGAGGAAGTCGATGCGCTTGCGGTAGCTCGCGTGCAGCGCGTCGAGCGCCGCGAGGTCCTGAGGATGGGTGCGGAAGGCGGCGCGCTGGCGCTCGACCGCCGCGTCGATGCTGGCCAGGTTCTCGTCGTAGGCCGCGGCCGCGGCCGCGGGCCAGCGCGGCTTCTCGCTGGCGACGAGGCGCTCGAGATCGCCGATGGCGTGCTGGTAGTCGGCCTCGGCGCGCTGGATCTCGGCGACCGCGTCGTCGATCGGATCGGTCGGGGCGACCGGCGCCGTCGGGGCGACCTCGGCCGGCGTCGCGGGGCTGCGCTCGGTCGAGTTGCCCGGCGTGCGCGTGGCGCCGGGGTCGTCGCCCGGCTCGCCACCGCGCTTCCACACCCACACGCCGATGCACAGCGAGGTAGCCGCGACCAGGGCGCCGCCCCAGGCCAGCTGCTTGCGCGCACCCTGCCACCACCACCAGAAGCGCGGCCGCGCCGCGTCGGTGGCCTCGGCGCGGTCGAGCTCGGCGCGCACGCCCGCCCACAGCGACGACGGTGGGTCCATGGGCTCCAGCCGGCTCATGCCGGTGACCAGCGCCTCGGTCTCGGCCAGGCGGGCCGCGCAGGCGGTGCAGCCGCGCGCGTGCCCGCGCACGCCGCTCGCGCGCGCCGGGTCGAGCGTGCCGTCGACGAGCTCGTCGATCAGCCTGGCGATCTCGTTGCAGCTCATAGGCGCGCCTGCTTGGCGGTGAAGCCGAGGAGGTCCCTCATCTTTGCACGGGCCTTGTGCAGCTGCGACTTGGAGGTGCCGATGCGGCAGCCGAGGATCTCGGCGATCTCCTCGTGCGCGAGGCCCTCGACGTCGTGCAGCACCAGCACCGCGCGGTAGCCGGGCGGCAGCTTGATGAGCGCGGACTCGAGGCGCGCGGCCAGGTAGGGGTCGCTGGGCGGCGGCGCGGCGGCGGGGATCTGCGCCAGCGCCTCTTCGCCCTCGGCCCGGCGCGGGCGGCGCTCGACGTGCGAGAGCGCGGCGTTCACCGCCAGCCGGTAGATCCAGGTCGACAGCTGGCTCTCGCCGCGGAAGCGCGGCAGGCCACGGAAGATGCGCACGAACACCTCCTGCGACACCTCCTCGGCCTCGTGAGCGCCGGCGATGCGCGCGACCAGGCTGAAGACGCGCCGCTTGAAGCGGTGGTAGAGCGTCTCCATGGCGCGGCGGTCGCCCAGTCGACAGGCCTCGAGCAGGCGCGCGTCGTCGGCATCGACGAGCTGGCGGGGCTCGGCCCGCACGGCAGCTGCGGTGGCTACGGCGACGGCAGCATCGGGAGGCATGAGGGGTGGGACCTCGGCCCCGGGCTCCGGGTTGCCTGGGCCGTCGCCGTCGCCGGCTGCCTTTGCTTCGTCAGCCTCTGCCACGGCCGCCACGGACCGCACATTGCCACACCAGGGCGCCAACATGACGCCAAAGAGATGCTCACAAGTACGCGTGGCGACCATGTTTTTGGCCCCGGGCTTTTCGGATACAGTGCCGGGCCAGTGCCGGTCCTCCTGCTCGCGTGCTTCGTCCTCTCGGGTGCGAGCGGGCTGTGCTTCGAGGTCGTCTGGACCCGCCAGCTTGCCCAGGTATTCGGCTCGTCCAGCCTGGCCATCTCGACGGTGCTGGCGACCTTCATGGGCGGCCTGGCGCTGGGCAGCTTCATCGGCGGCAAGCTCGCCGACCGGCACCCGCGCCGCGGCCTGCACGCCTACGCGGCCTGCGAGCTGGGCATCGCCGTGCTCGCGCTCGCCATCCCCTGGGTGCTCGAGGGCTACCCGGTCGCCAACGCCTGGCTGTGGCGCCACTTCCACGACCAGCCGGCCCTGCTCGGCCTGCTGCGCTTCCTGCTGTGCGCGCTGCTGCTGCTGCCGCCCACCACGCTCATGGGCGCCACGCTGCCGATCCTGGCCCGGCACGTGATCCGCACGCCCGCCGAGCTCGGCTTCCTGGGCACCCGCGTGGGCGCGCTGTACGCGGCCAACACCATCGGCGCGGTCGCCGGCGCGGGCGGCGCAGGCTTCTACCTGCTGCCCCTCTACGGCCAGCGCGCGACCTACCTGACCGCCGTGATCGCCGACGTCGTGCTCGCGGTCGCCATCGCCGGCGCGCTGGTGTGGCGCCGGCGCCACCCGCTGTCCGAGGACCCCACGCTGGCGACCCTGGCCGAGCTCGAGATCGCCGTGCCCGGCCGCGCCCCGCCGCCGCCGCCCGAGCCGCTGTCGCCGCGCGCGCGCCGCGGCGTGCTGGTGGCCGTGGGGCTCTCGGGCGGCATCGCGATGTCACTCGAGGTGCTGTGGAGCCGCGCGCTGGCGCTGGTGATCGGCTCGTCGATCTACTCGTTCACGCTGGTGCTGGTGGTCTTCCTGCTCGGGCTGTCGGCGGGCGCCGCCTGGATCGGGCGCCCGGCCGCGCGCGCCAAGCGGCCGCTCGCCGCGCTCGGCATCGTCTTCCTGGGCGTGGGCATGTCGGTGGCGGCGACGCTGCGCGTGATCGACGACCTGCCGCCGCTCTTCATCGAGCTCATCGAGGGCACGCGCCTCGAGGTCTCGACCATCATGGGCATCCAGGCGCTGTGCGCGGCGCTGACCGTGGCGCCCACCGCGGCGTGCCTGGGCGCGGTGATGCCGCTGGTGATGCGCGCTTACGCGGGCAACGCCGACGCCGTCGGCGCCGACGTCGGGCGCGCCTACGCCGCCAACACGCTGGGCGCGATCCTCGGCTCGTTCGCGGGCGGCTTCGTGATCCTGCCGCTCATCGGGCTCGAGCACGGCATCCGGCTGGCGGCGATCCTGCTGCTCGCGCTGTCCCTGGTGCTGCTGGCGACCACGACCACCGGGCGCCTGCGTGCGATCGGCTGCACGCTGGCCGGCGCGTTCGTGCTCAGCGTGCTGGTCGCGCCGGCGTGGGACAAGGGCGTGCTGACCTCGGGCGTCTTCCGCATGGCCACCGCCAAGCGCTTCGTGCGCCACGGCGGCATCGACCACGCCGACGTCGTCTACTACCGCGACGGCGTGACCACGACGGTCTCGGTCGAGCGCTACGGCGAGCGGCTCGCGCTCAAGAACAACGGCAAGGTCGAGGCCTCGTCGGTGGGCGACATGCCCACGCAGGTGCTGGTCGGGCTCCTGCCGGTGCTGGTGCACGGCGGCGAGCGGCAGAAGGTGGTCGTGGTCGGCTACGGCTCGGGCATCACGGTCGGGTCGATCGCCGAGTCGCCGCTGGTCGAGCGCGTCGACGTGGTCGAGCTCGAGCCCGCGGTGCTCGAGGGCGCCGACCGCTACTTCGGGCCGCACAACCACGACGCGCACAAGAACCCGCGCGTGCGCCGCTTCATCGGCGACGGCAGGAACTTCCTGACCGCCTACAACGAGAAGTACGACGTGATCGTCTCCGAGCCGTCGAACCCGTGGATCGCGGGCGTGGCCTCGCTGTTCACGCGCGAGTTCTACGCCTTTGCCCGGACGCACCTGGTCGAGGGCGGCATCTTCTGCCAGTGGGTGCAGCTCTACGAGCTGGGTCCGCGCAACGTGAAGACCATCTACAAGACCTTCCAGGAGGCCTTCCCGTACGTGGTCGCGTGGACCCCCGGCGATCTGTCGGCCGACACGATCCTCATCGGCTCGGCGCGCCCGATCACGCTCGACGTCAGCAAGCTCGAGCGCCTGGTCGCCGACCCGGCCACGAGCGCCGAGCTCGCGCGCGGCGGCCTGGCGCGCGCCGAGGAGATCGTCGCTCAGGTGATCCTGACCCCCGCCGAGGTTCCCGCGTTCGCCGCCGGCGCGACCGTCAACACCGACGACAACGCGCTGCTCGAGTTCAGCGCGCCGCGCGACCTGCTCGCGGCCGGCCGCGGCGAGCGCTTCGCCGACGAGATCTTCTCGTGGATGTGGCCGTACGGCCACCTGGGCTCGCTGGTGACCGGGCTCGGCGAGGGACCCGAGCGGGTGGCGCGTGAGCTGCGCATCGCGCGCGCGCTGGTCGGCAAGGGCCGCAAGCGCGAGGCGCGCACCTGGCTCGAGGCCGCGCGCACCCACGGCGCGGCCGAGGCCGAGCTGGCCCGCCACGAGCTGCTCCTGCGCGCCGCCGAGACGCGCGAGGTGGGCGACCCCGAGCTCGCGCCGCTCTCCGGCGGCGCCCCGGTCCTGCCCCCCGACGCCACCTGGTTCGATCCGGCGGCGCCGCTCGCCACGCGCGAGCAGGCGGCGCGCGAGCTGGCCTCGATCGACCGCATGGTCACCGGTGGCGACCCCGAGAAGGCGGTGCGCCTCTTCGACACCCTGCCGCGCGCGGCCAAGGGCGCCGCCGGCGACGACCTGCGCCTGCTGCGCGCCTACCTGTACTACCGCGCGCTCATGTTCACCGACGCCAAGGTGCTGCTCGAGCCGCTCGCGACCCAGGCCGCGGCAGTCGCCCGCCGGCCCGCGGTCCTCTACTATTACGGGCGCGTGCTGTTCGGCGAGGGCAGCTTCGAGAAGGGCGTGGAGGCGCTCTTCGAGTTCGTCACACGCTGGCCTACGCTGGTGCCGGAGTAGTCGCCCGCTACGGCGGGATGATGAGGCTGCCGCTCGCCGGCGCCGCCTCCGGCTCGGCCGCGGGCGGCGGCGGGATGCGCAGGCCGCGCGTGATCTTCTCGACCAGGGCGCGCGCGAACGGATCGGTCAGCGGATCGAAGCCGTCGGCCACGAGCAGGTCGGCCTGGGCGCGCAGGTTGGCCGCGTCGTCGCGCAGACCGGCCGCGGCGAACACCAGCGCGGCGTCGAGCGCGCGGCGGCGCCAGCGGACGCGCCCGGCGCCATCGAAGGCGGTGACGATGGCCTTGTCGATCACGTCCTGCCAGGCGGCCTGCCGCTGCGGACCGTCGATGAGCAGGCGCGAGGTCGCGACCTCTTCGAGGCGCTGCTCGAGCGCGCGCAGCTCGGGCGCCGAGGGCACCCAGCGCGCGATCGTGGGCAGCTTGTGCAGGAGTTCGGCCTGCTCGCGGTTGAAGACCGCCGGCGCGGGGAGCTCGGCCAGCGCCGGGTGCGGCGCGCCGGGGGTGACGTGGACCCGGGGCAGCACGCGGTGCGCGGCCGCGAACTCGGCCGGCGGCGAGGCGCCGCGCGCGAGCGTGGTCTGGTAGGCGAGATCGATGAGCTCGGCGGCGCGCTCGATGCCGACGTCGGCGGCGAAGCCGCCCGACTGCTCGAAGCTGTGCCGGACCTCGCGCGCGTGCTTGCGCGGGCCCTTGCCGAAGGCGATCTGCAGGATGCCGCGCTCGTCGGAGACGTGGGCAGTGATGGCAAAGAAGTCGCCGCCCGGCGCGGGTACGATCGCGACCACCAGCCGCTCGCCGTTGGCGTCGGGCACGCAGGTCCAGGCCTCGGCCGTGTCGACGATCGGGCGCGGCGTGGTCGCGACCTTCTTGACCTCGGGCGCGCTCACGCCGCGCGTGCGCAGCACGTGCAGCCCGCGGCGGGCCGCCTTGGCGACGTCCTTGTCGGGGGACCCGGCGAGCGTGGTCAGGCGGACGGCGTCGCCCGCGGCGACGAGCGCGTCGATCTCTTCGTTCTTCGTGGCAGCCATGGCGGCGCAGTATAGTCCCTGGCCCATGCCCGAGGCACCGCTCGTCGCCGGCGTTGGACACGCGACCTTCGATCTGGTCGGTGTCCTCGCCCGTCACCTGGAGCCCGACGGGCGCGCCGAGCTGAGCTCGGTCTCGGTGCAGGGCGGCGGCGCGGTCGCGACCGCGCTGGTCACCGCGCGCGCCCTCGGCTGCCGCGCCCGCTTCGGCGGCAAGCTCGCCGACGACGATTTCGGCCGCTTCGCGCGCGCCGGCATGGTCGAGGCGGGCGTGGACTGCGCGGCGCTGCGCTTCGGCGCCGGCGCGATGTCACCCCTGCGCTTCTTCGCGGTCGCCGAGGACCAGCGGCGCGTCCAGTACGCGACCAGCGGCGACGTCGCCGCGCTGGGCGCCGAGGAGATCGACCTGGGCGCGCTGCTCGAGGGCGCCTGCTTCCTGGTGCTGGACGGCGCCCAGCCCGCCGCGCAGATCGCGGCCGCCGAGGCCGCACACGCGCGCGGCATCGGCGTGATTGTCGACGCGGGCGGCGTGTCCGGCGGCCTGGGCGAGCTGGTCGCGCTCGCCGACGTGCTGGTCGCCTCCGAGCGCTTCGTCAGCGAGGTCGCGCCGCGCGGCGAGGTCGAGGACTCGCTCGTCGAGCTGCAGGCCATGGGCCCGCGCGCGGTCGTGGTCACGCTCGGCGACGCCGGGTCGATCGGCCTCTCCGGCGACGAGCTGGTGCGCCAGCCCGCGCACCAGGTCGAGGTCGTCGACACCACCGGCGCCGGCGACGTCTACCTGGGCGCGCTCGCCGCGGCACTGGCGCAGGCGTACCCGTTCGCGCGCGCGGTCGAGCTGGCCTCGGCCGCCGCGGCGCTGTCGTGTCGCGCGCTGGGCGCGCGCGCGGCGTTACCCGATCGCGAGGAGCTGCTCGCGTACCTCGGCTGGGCCGACTCGGCGCGCTAGCGAAGTGTCAGCAGCGGCCGCGCGCCGCGTCGGACTAGCGCGAGAACAGCCGCCCGAGGATGCCCTTGCGCGCCGCCTGCGGCGCCACCGCGACGCCCACGCGCGCGAGCAGCGCGACCACGTCGGCGTGCAGCGGCGCGAGCGCACGCGCACCCTCGGCCTCGCGCCGGGCCGCGTCGCGGTCGCCGCGCGCCAGCGCCTGCTCGGCGATGGCGCGGTGGTGCAGCACGCGGTAGGCGTGGTTCTTCGGATCGTCGGTGAGCGCCCAGCCGATCGCCTGCGCCGCGAGCGCGGCCTCGCCCGCCCCCAGGCGCTCGTGCGCGTGCTGGTAGAGCAGCTCGCGTCCGCGGCCGCTCTTGGCCAGCGTCGGTCCTGGCGGGCCCGCCGCGACGAGCGTGGGCGACGAGCCGGTGCCGTCGGCGAGCTCGCCGACCAGGGTGCCGTGGGCCAGCCGGGGCGCGAGCCCACGCACCGCGACCGGGAAGTCGAGCCCGAGCCGCGTGGTCGGGCCGCCGCTCGCGAGCACGCCCAGGTCGGTGACCCACGCGACCACGCCGCGCACCGAGATCACCCCGCCGTCACCGTCGGGATCGGGCAACTCGTGCGCCTCGATGAGCCCCGAGACGCGCGTGCCGATGGGCAGGCGCTTGCCCGGCACGTTCAGCACGATGCCCGCGCCACGCGCGCTGAGATCGACGACCTGCCCGAGCATGGTCTCGCCGCCCTGGGTGGTGAGCATGATCGGGCAACGAAAGGCGACACGCGGGCAACGACGAGAATACGACATCGACGAACAGCCTCCCAGGCGACGGATTCTTGGGGCCGGCTCCAGAGCCATGCTCTGGATACATCGCGGCGAAAAGTTGTTTTTCATATTACAGATTCTTTGTGGCGTGAACAGGCCGTTCTTCAGACGATGTCGAGCCGAACACGGAAAGCCGAGCGATCTCCAAGGCCTATGTTGTTGCCCCCCTCGATCCCGCGTGCTACCCAACTCCAATGTCCGGGTCCACTCCCGAGCTCCATCCCTATAGAAGCGCGCTCTCGGCGACCCTGGGAACCGCGCTCGGCGCCGGCGCGCTGACCGCGCTCACCGACGTCGTGCTCACCCTCTCGGGCGCGGCGGGCGTGCGGGGCGGCGACGCCGCCGCGTTCGTGCGCGTCGCGCTGGGGCTGTACCTGGCCGTGGCGCTGGTGATCGGCCTCGCCGAAGGCGTCGTCGCCGGCGCCATCCGCGCCACGCATCCCGACGGCGGACCACGCGCGCTCTGGCGTCGCCTCGCCGCCGACGAGCCGCTCGATCGTCGCGTCGCCGGCACGCTGCTCGCCGGCGCGGTGTGCGCGCTCGTCTACGCGGCCTTCGTCGCGGTCCTGGCGATGGGGCTGGTCGCCCAGGTCGAGCGCAAGGGCACCGGCGCGCTCTTGCTCGGCTTCGTGGCCGCGGCGCTCGTGCCGTTCATGGTGCTCGTGTGGTACCCGGCGTACCGGCTAGCGCGCCGGGTCGCCCGCGTGGTGCCGCGCGCGGGCGGCCTGCCCGCCACCTCAGTGCTGGTGCTGCTGGGCGCCGCGGGCGGCGTGCTCGCGGTCGGCTTCGTGGCGGTCACCGGGCTCGACTGGCGCGCGCTCTCGCTGGGCGTGCCCACCATGCTGGCGGTCTTCACGATCGCGCAGCTCGGCCTGTGCGCGCTGTTCTACGGCCCGCTCGCCGGCGTGCGCACGCGCCTGCCCGCGCGCGGCGCGCTGGTCGCCGCGGCCGCGCTGCTCGCGGCGCTCGGGCCGGCGATCGCGCTCGCCGGTGCCGCGCCATCCGAGCGCACCCTGGCGCTGCTCTCGATCGAGAGCCGCGGCGCGCGCGCGCTGGTGGCGAGCGCGCGTCGCCTCGCCGACCGCGACGGCGACGGCTTCGCCGCGCTGCTCGGCGGCGGCGACTGCGACGATCACGATCCCGCGACCAACCCGTCGGCCAAGGACGTCCCCCAAAACGGCAAGGACGAGAACTGCAACGGCGCCGACGCGCCCGCCAAGGCCGCGCACCCGGCCGCAGGCGTCGATCCGGACGCCGCCGGTGGCAGCGCGCCCACTCCGCCCGGCTTCGCCTGGAAGGGCAACGTGGTCGTGATCGCCGTCGACACCCTGCGCGCCGATCGCCTGGGCGCCGCCGGCTACCGGCGCGACGGCAAGTCGCTCACGCCGCGCATCGACGCGCTCGTCGACCAGGGCGTGTACTTCACCCACGCCTGGGCGCAGGCGCCGCACACGCCGCGATCGTTCCCCTCCTTCTTCACCTCGCGCTACCCGTCGGCGATCCACTGGGACAAGGCGTTCTCCAACTATCCCAAGCTGCTCGACGACAACCTCACCGTGTTCGAGGCCTTCCAGCAGGCCGGCTACAAGACCATCGGCGAGGCCTCGCACTTCTACTTCACGCCCGAGCGCGGCATCACCCAGGGCTTCGACGAGTTCGACAACGCTGATGCCAGGAACCTCAAGGACTCGAACACCGACCTCGCCGGCGCGCGCATCGTGCCGCGCGTCGCCGGCCGGCTGAAGGCGCTGGCAGCCACAAAGGAGAAGTTCGTGCTCTTCACGCACCTCTTCGAGCCGCACTCCACGTACGTCGAGCTCGAGGGCGTCACCTACAAGGGCAGCGGCATGGTGCTCTTCGAGGAGAAGTACGACCGCGAGGTCGAGCTGGTCGACCGCCACGTCGGCGAGATCATCGACGCGGTGGCCGCGGCCGGGCTCACCGAGACGACCATGATCGTGCTGGTCTCCGACCACGGCGAGGCCTTCTTCACCCACAGCTACGGCGGCAAGAAGCTGGGCTGGCACGGCTCGGCGCTCTACGACGACCAGCTGCGCGTGCCCGTGCTCGTGGTCGCCCCCGGGCTCACGGCGCGCCGCGTCGACACGCCGGTCATGCTGATCGACGTCGCGCCCACGCTGCTCGACGCCGCGGGCCTCGCGGTGCCGCCGGCGTTCCAGGGCGTGAGCCTCACCCCCGCGCTGGCCGGCAAGCCCTTGCCCGAGCGCACCGTCCACGCCGAGCTCGTGCCCTACCCGAACTTCAACGTCGGCCTGCAGATGCTGGTCACGCCTGACGGCAAGACCAAGCTGATCCGCAACCTGACCGATCGGGTCACCGAGCTGTACGATCTCGGCAGCGATCCCGGCGAGCAGAAGAACCTCGCCTTCGACGATCCGGCCCGCGTGAAGCCCCTGCTCGAGGAGCTCTCCGCCTGGGTCGACGGCGACTTGCAGCGATAGTCCAGCGCCGGGCGCACGCGCTACGGGCGGGCCGCTCGGCGGGTGGCTGGCGCCCGCGCCGTCTGTGTTACCCTGGTCCCGACCATGCCTTACGATCACGTGCTGCTCGATGACGAGAAGCGCGAGCTCCTGCGGATCGCGCGAGCCACGCTGAAGGAGTACTTCGCCTCGGGCCGCGTCCCGCCGGGTGCGCCGCACCGCGCGAGCATGACCGCGAACGCCGCGGTGTTCGTGGCGCTCTACGGTCCCGACGGCTCGTCGCGCGGCTCGGTCGGCACCGTCGCCGAGTCGCAGCCGCTCTTCAAGGCGATCCAGGAGATGGTAATCGCCTCCGCCAGCCGCGACCCGCGCGTGAAGCCCGTGAAGGTCGAGGAGCTCAAGGAGCTGACCGTCGAGATCACGGTGCTGGGCGCGCGCCGGACCATCACGTCACCTGCCGAGATCGAGCTCGGCAAGGACGGCGTCGTCGTGGCCGCGGGCGGCAAGCGCGCGCAGCTGTTCGCGCGCGCGGCGACCGAGGGCGGCTGGAGCGCCGAGCAGCTGCTGCAGAAGGCCTGCGAGAAGGCCGGCCTCGCCGCCGACGCGTGGCGCGGCGCCGACGCGGTGATCGAGGCGTTCGGCGCGCAGACGTTCAACGACAAGACCTACCCGCCGCTGTCGTCGGTCATGGGCCTGAAGGGCTGAGCACCGGCGCGCCGCGGGTTCAGCGCGCGATGCGCGTGACCTTGAAGCCGCGCGCCGCCAGCAGCTCGAGCACGCCGCCCGGACCGGGCAGGTGCCCCGCGCCGACCGCGATGAACGCGCCGCCGCCGGCGACCAGCGCCTCGATCTTGGGCACCCAGTTGCGGTTGCGCGCGTAGAGTAGCTTCTCGAGCGCGAGCGCGCTCATGCCGGTGGCCGGATCGGTGGTGAAGCGCAGGATCGCATCGACGTCGCCCGCCGCGTAGGCGTCGACCAGCTCGTCGAACTGCTGCCTCGACTTGGCCAGGTCGAGCAGCATGAGCTCGAGCGCGCCGACGTCGGTGCCGGCCTCGAGCGCGTCGATCTGCTCCTGCCAGGTCTCGAGGTAGGCCAGCTTCGCGCCCTGGCTGGTCGCCTGCTTCTTCAGCGCCAGGTCGGTGGCTTCACCCGAGAGCCACGACTGCACCAGCACGATGCTCACGAACCAGGGCTTGAAGCGCTGCAGCTGATCGGCGCTGAGCTGGCCCTGGAAGGCGAGCACGAGCCGATTCCAGCCGTCGGCGGTCATGATCTGCTCGAGCGACTGGCCGGGCGGCAGCACCGCCCGGCCCATGAGCTCACCCTGGTCGATCGCGTCGATGTCGGTCTCCATGACGAATGTGGTGCTGCCCGCGAGCGCGGCCCACGCCGGCGCGGGCACCAGCTTGGCGCCGCCCGTGTGCAGCGTGCCGTAGACGAACGCGCTGCCCTTTTCGCTCTCGACCTTCCAGAGCAGCGCGTTGGTCGCGACCGCGGGCGGCGCAGCGGGCGCGGGTGCGGCGGCCGGCGCCGGGGCGCGCGCCGCCGCGCCACCACAGGCGGCCGCCCGCGAGGGGGCCAGCAGCGTGAGCGAGAGGGTCGGCCAGAGCCACGCGTGACGGGCAGGACGGGCGAAACCGGCGGGCGCTGACATTTCGCGCAGCCTAACGCCGCCCCGGGCAGCGCGCTACTGGCAGGACGCCGATTCCTCGATACTCTGCGTCCATGAAATGGGATCAGCAGGGCGATCACAGCCGCAACGTCGAGGACCGGCGTGGACAGGCGCCCCGCGGCGGCGGCCTGCGCGGCGCGGGCGGCAAGCTGAGCGTCGGCGGGCTCTTGCTGCTGGTGGTCGCGTTCCTCGGCAACAAGTACCTCGGTGGCGGCGCTGGCGGCGGCGGGGCCGCGGCCACGCAGGCCGGCCTCGAGGAGCTGCTCGGCGGCGGCGGCGCGACCGAGGGCGGCGGGGGCGCCCCGCCCGCCCCCGACCAGGATCCCGATCTCGAGCTCAAGCGCTTCTCGTCGGCGACCCTCGACGACGTGCAGGACCACTGGATCGCCGACTTCAAGCGCCGCGGCGAGCGCTACCAGGAGGCCAAGCTGGTCCTGTTCTCCGGCGCGACCGAGTCGGCGTGCGGCTACGCCGGCTCGGACATCGGGCCGTTCTACTGCCCGGGCGACACGCGCGTTTACATCGATCTGTCCTTCTTCCGCGAGCTGCACCGGCGCTTCGGCGCGCCCGGCGACTTCGCGCAGGCCTACGTGCTCGCGCACGAGGTCGGCCACCACGTGCAGAACCTGCGTGGCGACAGCGAGCGCGTCGAGCGCGCCACCCGCAAGAGCCCGAGGCGGCAGAACGAGCTGTCGATCCAGCTCGAGCTCCAGGCCGACTGTCTGGCCGGCGTCTGGGCCCACTCGACCAGGCAGCGCGCCCTGCTCGAGGCGGGCGACCTCGAGGAAGGCCTGGGCGCCGCGTCCGCCGTCGGCGACGATCGGCTGCAGGAGCAGGCCACCGGACGCGTCAACCCGGAGACCTGGACGCACGGCTCGAGCGAGCAGCGCGTCGCGTCGTTCAAGAAGGGCATGGCGTCGGGCGACGTCACGACCTGCGACTTCGCGATCCCGTAGATCACGCGACCTGCTCGTCCTCTGCGTCGGTCTCCTCCTCGTGCAAGGTGTGGAAGCGCAGATCCCCGGCCCAGGCAGCCTGCCGGCCCAGCGCCACGAGCGCGTCGCTGGCCTCGCCGCGCGCGGCCCGATCGGCGAGCGGCTCGACCTCCTCGAGCGCACGCACGACCAGCCCGAGCCGCTCGAACGCGGCGCCGAGCCGGGCGCGCAGCTCGGCCTCGTCGCGCGCGGGTAGCGCGACGTACATGAAGCCGATGGTGTCGTCGCTCTCGCCGTGCTCACGCGCGCGCTCGACGTGCACGAGCGGCGCCCACACCGGCACGCCGTCGTCGTCCTCGAGCGGACGCGCGGCGGGCACGACCTGGATCTGGTTGTGCTCGGTCTCGACCAGCAGCCAGCGCAGCTCGCGATCGATGAGGTAGTACTCGAAGAACGGGCACTCGCCGAGCAGGGGCATGAGCTGCGCCGGATCGAGCTCGTAGACCGGCAGCTCGTCGTGCTCGTCGGGATCGGGCATGAGCCAGCAGCGCTCGACCTGCACCGGGAAGAGCGCGCGCGGGTCGTCCTCGGGATCGCGCGGCGCGGGGTGCGAGGTGTAGGGCAGCCGCAGCGACATCCACCAGACGCGCGGATCACCGGCGACGAAGCGCTCGCGCACCCGCGCCACGACCTCGGCGGCGGCGGCCTGGTCCAGGCGGCGCAGCTGCTCGGATCCGAGCTCGAGCGCGGCCGCAGCCTCGGCGATCCAGCGCTCGACCTCGCGTGCGTTCACCACGAACGATCAGTCTAGCCGCGGAAGAGCTCCGCGGCCCGTGTGGGCCCGACCGGGGTGCGGCACCTACCTCGACGCCTTTAGCTAGGACGCGCGAACGATCGGAAGATACTTGGGTTTCCAGAAGCGCTTGCGCACCAGCGCCGCCAGCGCGTCGGGCTCGTGGGGCAGCGGCTCGGTCGCCATCTCTTCGCGCTGCGCCTGCGCGATCACGCGCGTCGCGACGTCGATCGACACGTCAGGCAGCTCGGTCACCGGCGGGTACAGCGCGCCCGGGTGCTTGCGCGCCGTGTAGTCCGCCACCGCCTGCGCGGCCTCCATGACCATCGCGTCGGAGACCGCACGCGAGCCGCACAGGATCGCGCCCGCGCCCAGGCCCGGGAACACGAAGGCGTTGTTGCCCTGGCCGAACGAGAAGGTGCGACCCGCGCGCTCGACCGGCGCGAACGGCGAGCCGGTCGCGATCAGCGCCCGGCCCTCGGTCCAGGCCAGCAGATCCTCGGGCAGCGCCTCGGCCGAGCTGGTCGGGTTGGACAGCGGGAAGATCACCGGCCGTAGGGTGTTGCGCGCCATCTGGCGCACCACCAGCTCGGTGAACGCGCGCGGCTGGCCCGACAGTCCGAGCAGCACGGTCGCCCGCGCCTGCTC
>JBKJOI010000225.1:0-4229 GCA_046595695.1 Haliangiales bacterium
GTCTATGGCGGCCAGGACATCGTGCGCCAGCTGCGCGCGCTGAACGGCGGCGTCGACGTCGTCGTGGCCACGCCCGGCCGCGCGCTCGATCACATCCGGCGCGGCTCGCTGCCGCTCAAGGACGTCTCCTACGCCGTCCTCGACGAGGCCGACGAGATGCTCGATCTCGGCTTCGCCGACGATCTGAAGGTCATCCTCGCCGAGCTGCCGCCCGCGCCCGCGCGCCAGACCGCACTGTTCTCGGCGACCATGCCGCGCTCCATCGCCGACATCGCGGCGAAGCACCTGTCCAAGCCGGTGCGCATCGATCTCTCTCGCGACGTCGTGAAGGGCGCGCCCTCCAAGGTGCGCCAGATCGCGTACCTCGTGCACCGCGCCAACAAGGTGCCCAGCCTGGTGCGCATCCTGGACGTCGAGCGTCCGACCTCGGCGCTGGTGTTCTGCCGCACCCGTCTCGACGTCGATCAGCTCACTGAGACGCTGACCGGGCGCGGCCACACCGCCGATGCGCTCCACGGCGGCCTGTCGCAGGAGCAGCGCGACCGCGTCATGAAGCGCTTCCGCGCCGGCAAGGCCGAGCTGCTGGTGGCCACCGACGTGGCCGCGCGCGGCCTCGACGTGAAGGGCCTGTCGCACGTCATCAACTACGAGATCCCGTCGGCGCCCGAGGACTACGTCCACCGCATCGGCCGCACCGGCCGCGCCGGCAAGACCGGCACCGCGATCACGCTCATCGAGCCGCGCGAGCACCGCTTGCTGCGCGTGTTCGAGCAGCTCACCAAGCAGAAGATCGAGCTCGTCCAGCTGCCCACCATCGCGGACCTGCACGCGCGCCGGATGGAGCTCTTGCGCGCCTCGGTGCGCGAGGCGGTGGTCGCGGGCGGCTTCGAGTCGTACCGTGGCCTGGTCGAGACCCTCGCGACCGAGGTCGACATCATGGACGTCGCGGCCGCGGCGCTGAAGCTGGTCCAGGACGCCAAGGCCGGCGGCGACAGCGACAGTGACGAGCAGGAGATCGCGGCGCCGCCGATGCCGCGCGAGGGCGGCGGGCCCGGCTCGGGTCCCGGCTTCGGCCCGCGCGGCGCCACCGGCCCGCGCG
The DNA here is from genome assembly GCA_046595695.1 of Haliangiales bacterium. Taxonomy (GTDB): domain Bacteria; phylum Myxococcota_A; class Polyangia; order Haliangiales; family SHYZ01; genus JBKJOI01. The sequence goes on from JBKJOI010000225.1 coordinate 1,100, forward strand.
GCTCGTTCGACGATGGCAAGAAGCGGCCGCACCCGTTGCGCGCGCCGCTCGGCGCGGGTGCGCGCCGCACCGGTCCCGGGCGCGAGCAGCCGTGGCCGGTGGCGCGCCTTTGGATCGGCGCCGGCCGCGACGCCGGCATCCGCCCGGGCGACCTGGTCGGCGCGATCGCCAACGAGGCCGGCCTGCCCTCGCGCTCGATCGGCGCGGTCGAGATCGCCGACAAGCACTCGATCGTGGAGCTGCCCGAGGACGTGCTCGACGAGGTCGCGCGTGTGCTCTCGAAGGCCTGGATCAAGGGCAAAAAGGTCGTCGTCCGGCGTGACGGCACCTAGGCGTCCTGCCATGACCTCTCCGGATTGCCGCGCGATTGACCGGCCCGAACCGGCCGTGTAAGGTCCCCGCAACTTGCGGCACCAGGGGAAATCCTTGTCTTTTACGCGCTGGCTCGTGGGCCTCGCGCGCGGCGTCGGTTTCGGCGGCAGCCTCTATGGTTGCCTGCTGGTCACCTCGCTGCTCTGTCTGCCAGTAATCTTCTTCGAGCGCGCCATCCGCGCCATCACCATGACCACGACGGCGCTCATGGTGCCGATGTCGCTGTGGGCGGGCGGCATCCGCGTGACCGGCAAGGGCCAGGAGCACGCCGCCGCGCTCGAGAAGACCGGCTACATCCTGATCGCCAACCACGCGTCGAACCTCGATCCGCTGGTGCTCATGACCGTGCTCGGTCGCCGCGACCTTGCGTTCGTCGCCAAGATCGAGACGCTGCGGCGCCCGCTGCTCGGCCGCATCATCGCGTCGATCCCGTGGCTGCCGGTCGAGCGCGAGAGCCTCGCGGCGCTCAAGAAGCTGACCGAGCTGGTGCGCGCCAAGCAGAAGGGCGGCTGGGTGCCGCTCATGGCGGTCTTCCCCGAGGGCACGCGCACCGAGACCGGCCTGCTCAACAAGTTCAAGGTCGGGCCGTTCATGCTCGCCGCGCAGCTCGGCATCCCGATCCTGCCGGTGGTCATCCGCGGCACCTTCGCGTGCCACCGCAAGAACGCGTTCCTAGTGTTCCCCGGGCGCGTCCACGTCGACATCCACCCGCCGCTGCATCCGCCCCGGCTCGAGGGCAAGGGCCTCGATCTCAAGGTCGTCGACGCTGCGGCTGATCTCAAGAAGCAGGCCGAGGCCATCTTCAAGGCCGTGCCCGATCTAACCTCCGCAGACGACATCGTCGCCGCCGCCCCGCCCGCACAGGCGTGCGAGTCCGAGCGCGACGGCGCGACCAACGAGCCCCAACGCACATGAAGCCCATGATCATCGGGGTCGGGCACTACCTGCCCGACAACATCGTCCGCAACGAGGACCTCCCGCCGCCTCTGAACGCGGATCCCGAGGGCATCACCAAGCGCACCGGCATCGTCGAGCGCCGGTGGGCCGGACGCATCTACCCCTCCGACATGGGCGCCGAAGCGTCGCGGCGCGCGCTCGCCGACGCGAAGCTCGAGGCCAAGGATCTCGACTGCATCATCGCGGCGACGCTGTCGCCCGACTACATCTTCCCCGGCATCGGCGTCTACATACAGAGGAAGCTCGGGATCGACCGGATCCCGGCCTTCGACGTGCGCAACCAGTGCTCGGGCTTCCTGTACTCGATGCAGATGGCGCGCGCGTTCATCCAGACCGGGATCTACAAGCGCATCCTGGTCGTGTGCGCCGAGCTGCAGTCGCACGGCATGGGCATGACCGCCGAGTACGTCGGCATCACGCCGCTCTTCGGCGACGGTGCGGGCGCCGTGGTCGTGTCCACCGAGGCCACGCCCGGCCGCGAGGGCCTCACCTTCGCGCTCGAGTCGCTGAACGTCTACGCCGACGGCGGCGGCGCCGATCGGCTGCGCCAGCGCGTCTGGGACATGTCGGTGAACCCCATGCTCGACTGGACCCAGGTCACCAAGACCGAGGCCGAGCTGCGCTACACCGAGATGGACGGCCAGTACATCTTCAGGAAGGCCGTCGCCAAGATGTCGGAGGCCGGCCGCGAGGCGGTCGAGCAGGCGGGCCTCACGCTCGCCGACATCACCTGGGTGCTGCCCCACCAGGCCAACCTGAACATCTCCAAGACCATCATCTCGGTGCTCAAGATTCCCGCCGAGAAGCTGCTCTCCAACATCCAGCGTGTCGGCAACACCACCGCCGCCAGCATCCCCATCCTGCTCTCGGAGACCATCGCCGAGGGCAAGATCAAGCCGGGCGACAGGATCCTGACCGTCGCGTTCGGTGCCGGGTTGACCTGGGGCGGCGGCGTCTTGACGGCGCGCTGAGAGAGGCCCGATAGACATGGCGCTCCTCGATATCCAGCGCACGGACGGCGTGCTGACCGTGACGTTCACGCGGCCCGCCGCCAAGAACGCGCTGAACCTGGAAATGGTCCGCGGCTTCCGCGCGGCGCTCGCCGAGCGGCCGCGCGCGCTGGTGCTGAAGAGCGGCGTCGCCGGCGTGTTCTCCATCGGCATGGATCTGTCGGCGCTCGACGCCGGCCAGTCGAGCGGGGCGCCCTCGCCCGAGGTCTACGAGGCCACGCGCGAGTACGTCGCGCTGCTCAAGGACCTGGTCTCGGCGCGCTTCCCGACCATCGCGGTCGCCGACGGCGTCGCGGTCGGCGGCGGCGTCGATCTGTGCGCCGCCTGCGACTTCCTGTTCGCCAGCGAGAAGGCCGCGTTCGCGGTCTCGCAGCTGCGCAAGGGCATCTTCCCGCTGACCACCTCGGGGGTGGTCGTGCCGCGCATCGGCGAGCAGGCGTTCATGTGGTGGGCCCTCTCCGGGCAGAACTACAGCGCCAGGAAGTGCGCGCAGCTCGGCCTGGTCACCCAGGAGTGGGCCTCGAGCGAGCTCGACGCGCGCGTCGCGCAGTTCGTCGAGCGCACGCTCGCCTACGACCCCGCGGTGCTGCAGCTCGGCATGGACGCGATCCGCATGCACACCGGCATGCGCCCGATCGATCGGCTCGAGCACCTGGGCGCGCTGCTCGCGCTCAACTGCCAGGTGCCCCGACGCGGCGGCGCGGCCGCGGTCGGTGCGGTCGGTGCGGTCGGTGCGGTCGGTGCGGTCGGTGCGGTCGGTGCGGTCGGTGCGGTCGGTGCGGTCGGTGCGG
>JBKJOI010000565.1:0-9268 GCA_046595695.1 Haliangiales bacterium
CCTCGCCATCGCCGCCGAGGCCGCCGTCGCGCCCACCGGCCGCCGCGGCCGTGGACTCCTCCTCGCGCTCGCGCTCTTCTTTGCACGCGATGCAGAAGGTAGTGACCGGGCGCGCGAGCAGGCGCTTGTAGCCGATCGGCTCGTCGCAGTCCTCGCAGTCGTCGATCACGCCTTCCTTCAGGCGGCTCAGGGCCTCGTTGACCTTGCCGAGCAGCCATTTTTCGCGGTCGCGGAGCCGGAGCTCGGTCGAGAACAGCTCCTCTTCCATGGACTCGTCGATCGAGTCGCGGCCGATGTTCCGGTCGCGGTTCATCGAGAAGGCCAGGCCTTCCTGGGCGTTCTTGAGGATGCGGGCCCGTTCCGCCGTGAGGACGGTCTCGAGCTGGGTCATCTGCGCGGGCGTGAGGGGCAAAACCGGCCTCCGGATCGTGGTGACAGCGGGACTACGACGCCTTCTTTTCGCGGACCAGCAGGGGACGCTCGCGCTTCTCGACCACGTCGCGCGTCACCTCGCACTCGCTCACCCCGGTCATCGAGGGGATCTCGTACATGACGTCGAGCATGACCTCTTCGAGGATGGCGCGCAGCCCGCGCGCGCCCGAGCGGCGGCGGAAAGCCTCGGTCGCGACCGCGCGCAAGGCGTCGTCGGCGAACCGGAGCTTCACGCCTTCCATCTCGAAGAGGCGCTCGTACTGGCGAGCCAGCGCGTTGCGCGGCTTGTAAAGCACCTGCGTCAGCGCGTCGACGTCGAGCTCGTCGGCGGCGACGATGATCGGCAGGCGGCCCATGAACTCCGGGATCATGCCGAACTTGATCATGTCCTCGGTGCGGGCCTGGCGCCGGAGGGCGTTGCGGTCCTCGTCGGCGTTTTGGATCGCCGCGCCGAACCCGAGCCCGCGCTCGCCGACGCGGCGGCGGACGATGTCCTCGAGGCCGTTGAACGCGCCGGTACAGATGAAGAGGATGTCCGTCGTGTCGATCTGGATCAGCTCCTGCTGCGGGCGGTTGCGCGCGCCGTCAGGAGTGATGGTCGCGGTCCGACCCTCGAGGATCTTGAGCAGCGCCTGCTGCACGCCCTCGCCCGAGACGTCGCGGGTCGGGGACGGCATGCCGCCCTTGCGCGCGATCTTGTCGATCTCATCGATGCAGATGATGCCGCGCGCCGCGCGCTCGACGTCGCCGCCGGCGTTGCGGTAGAGCGCCTTGATGACGCTCTCGACGTCCTCGCCGACGTAGCCCGCCTCGGTCAGGGTGGTCGCGTCGGCGATCGCGAAGGGCACGTCCAGCTTCTTGGCGAGCGTCTGCGCCAGCAGCGTCTTGCCGCAGCCTGTCGGGCCGAGCAGGAGGATGTTGCCCTTCTGGACCTCGACGTCGGCCGGCTTGCCGCGCAGGCCGATGCGCTTGTAGTGGTTGTAGACCGCCACCGCGAGCGCCTTCTTGGCCGCGCCCTGGCCGACGATGTATCGATCGAGCTCGGCGACGATCTCCTTCGGCGCGGGGTACTTGGGCCGCTCCGACGCTTCTTCCTTGGCGAGGATGTCATTACAAAGTGACACGCACTCGTCGCAGATGAACACCCGCGGGCCGCTGATGAGCTTGCGCACTTCGCGCCTGCGTTTGCCACAGAAGGAGCAGTGGAAGTCGTCCATCCACAACCATTCTTGCACAAGTGACTTCCTGCGCAAGGGGTGTGATCACGCTGACGCCTTCCGCCGCGCTGCGTCGTGCGGGTCGGGGCCGGTTGGGGGGCTCCATCGCCGCACGGCGCCGACGGTATGATAGCGTCCCCCAATTCGATGCGCGTCGTCGTTCTATGTGCCGAACCGGAAGCCAGCGAGCGTGACCCCGAGTCGGTCACCTCGATCCTTCGTGACCTCGGGTGCGACGTCCTGGCTGGCCGTTTCGACCTGGGCTTGCTCGACGAGGCCGATCTGCACAAGCGGCCGGCCACGCTGGTCATCGTCGACGCTGGCGATGAGCTCGAGCGTGGCCACCGCTGCCTGCGCAAGCTGGGTGACTTCCCGCCGCTCGCCGAGGTGCCCGCGATCGTCGCGCTGACCCTGCCGCGCCTGCCCGGGCTCGATTTCTCCGCGGGAGCGTCCGATTTCATCCTCAAGCCGGTGGTGCCCGCCGAGCTCTACGCGCGCCTGCGCCAGCTCGACTGGGAGAACGCAGCCTTCGGCTCCGACGAGGTCATCAAGCTCGAGGACCTGGTCATCGACATCGCCGGCTACGAGGTCCGGCTGCGCGGCCGCAAGCTGCAGCTCACCCACCAGGAGTTCGAGCTCTTGCGCTTCTTCGCGCAGAACCGCGGCAAGGTGTTCACCCGCGAGCAGCTCCTGCAGAAGGTGTGGGGCTACCAGTACTACGGCGGCTCGCGCACCGTGGACATCCATGTGCGCCGGCTGCGCTCCAAGCTGGGCGTGCACGCGGGCGGCCTCATCGAGACCGTGCGCAACGTCGGCTACAAGATGCGCGGCGCGGGTGCGGGGGAAGACGACGACGAGTAGCGGCGGCGCCGCGACCGCTCACCTCCCTCAGAGGATGAACAGGGTCGCGACCCAGTAGTAGATCACCAGCCCGAGCACGTCGGAGAGCGACGCGATGAACGGCGTCGACGACACCGCGGGGTCCATGCCGCCGCGCTTGAGCAGGAGCGGCAGCCCGCCACCGACGACCGCGCCCATGATCACGACGGCGATGATCGAGATCGACACGGTCGCCGCCATCGCCACCGTGCGCGTGGCGTCCCAGGCGAGCGCCCGGATGATGCCGAAGGCGCCCAGCATGAGCCCGAGCGCGAGGCCCATGCCCAGCTCGCGCGTGATCACGCGCATGAAGTCGGACGGCTGGACCTCGTCGACCGCGAGCGCGCGGATCATGAGCGTCGCCGACTGCGAGCCGGCGTTGCCGCCCGAGGAGATGATGAGCGGCACGAACCACAGCAGCGGCTCGATCTTGTCGAAGGTGTCGGTGAGCGAGCGCATCGCCGCGCTGGTCGCGAAGCCGGCGACGAAGAGCACGACCAGCCAGGGCGCGCGCTTGGCCACGAACGCCCAGAACGAGGTGTGGAAGTAGGTGTCCTCGAGCGGCGCGACGGCGCCGATCTTCTGCGCCTCCTCGTCGGCCTTCTCCTCGATGACGTCGACGACGTCGTCGACGGTGATGATGCCGACGATACGCCGGTTGCGGTCGAGCACCGGGATGTCGATGAGGTCGTACTTGGCGGCGACGCGCACCACCTCACCGTCGGGGTCCTCATCGGTGACCGCGATGACGTTGGGCTCCATGATCTCGCTGATCTTGCGATCGGCGCGCGCCAGCACGAGGTCGCGCAGCGAGACCACGCCGAGCAGGACCCCGTTGGGGTCGACCGCGTAGGCGTGGTTGATGGTCTCCATGTTCTCGGCGTCGCGGCGGATCTGCTCGATGGCGCCGGAGACCGTGTCGTCGGCCTTGACGGCGACGAAGTTGGTCGTCATCAGCGACCCGGCGGTGCCCTCCGGGTACGCCATCAGCTGGCGGAGGTCGCGCGACTCCTCCTTCTCCATCTGCCCGAGCAAGAGCGTCTGCGTCTCGGCGGGCAGGTCGGCGACCAGGTCGGCCGCCTCGTCGGGCGCCATCTCCTCGACGAGCTCGACGGTGCGCGGGCTGTCGGCGTTGGCCAGTTGCTCGAACAGCGGCGAGCGGCGATCCTCCGCCATCGCCTCGAGCAGACGCGCGCCCTCCTCGACGGGCAGCGCCTTGATGAGCAGAATAGCGAGATCGTCGTCGAGCGCCGCGCACAGATCGGCGAGATCGGCCGGGTGCATCTCCTCGGTCATCTCGACGACGAGCTGGGGATCCGTCCGCAGGGCGGCGGAGACGTCGGGCAGGAGCAGTCGAGTCGTGGTTTCCATGACGCGGCGACTCAACATATCATCGGGGCCACATGTTCCGCGTCCTGGATGTCGGGCCCGAAGGCCCGCCCGTGCTCCACGAAGGCAGCGAGCACGCCGGGCCGCCGGCCGCGAACAGCTTCCGCTGGATCGATCTGCTCGCGCAGGACGACGCGCAGCTCGAGATCCTGCGCCAGCGCTTCCAGTTCCACCCGCTCGCCATCGAGGACTGCGCGCACTTCGATCAGCGGCCCAAGGTCGAGGAGTACAGCGCCTACCTGTTCATCGTCACCCAGGGCTTCTCCTGCAGGACCGCCCAGGTGCACGAGCTCGAGGTGCACGAGCTGCACGCGTTCGTGGGCACGAACTACCTGGTCACCGTGCACACCGATCCCATCGAGGCGCTGGAGGTGGTCTGGCGGCGCGCCGCGGCCGACGCGCCGCTGGTGCGCCGGGGGCTCGACTTCATCTACTACCTCATCGCCGACAACCTGGTCGACGACAACTTCCCCATCCTCGACATGATCGCCGACGAGCTGGAGCTCATCGAGGACGCGGTGCTGTCGTCGCCCAAGCGCGAGGATCTGGCGCGCATCTTCGAGCTCAAGCACCACCTGGTGGCCATGCGAAAGGTGCTGTCACCGCAGCGCGACGTGCTCGCCACCCTGTCCAAGCGCGGCGACGCGCGCGTGAGCGAGCGGACCTCGCTGTACTTCCGCGACGTCTACGATCACCTGGTGCGCATCAACGAGTCGATCGAGGCCAACCGCGATCTGCTCGGCAACGCGCTCGAGGCCTACCTGTCGGCGGTCTCGCAGCGCACGAACGAGATCATGAAGTACCTGACGATCATGAGCGCGGTGTTCCTGCCGCTCGCCTTCGTCGTCGGCTTCTTCGGCCAGAACTTCGACAACTTCCCGGGCCTGAAGGATTGGGTGCACTCCGACGCGCTCATGTGGACCATGATCGCCCTGTGCGTGGGCATCCCCACCTTCATGATCGGGTGGTTCAAGCACAAGCAGTGGCTGTAGCCGGCTGGCCGCGCCGCGCGCGCTAGCGCTTCGTGCTGGCGGTCGCGAGCGGCGGCGCGTCGTACGAGGTCGCGTCGACGGCCAGGTCGCCGAGCTCGGTGTGCGCGACGATCTTGACCGGCACGCGCCGGGCGTCGTCGGTGAACCAGACGGTGAAGCTGCGCGGTTGGCGCTTCTGGTCGACCAGCAGCGACGGCAGGAGCCGGCGCGAGCGGCCGACCATGCGCACGCACGGCTGCTTGCCCAGGCGCGTGGCGCGGACCTCGCGGCCCTCGACGAGCAGCTCGGTGTGCCACAGCGTGCGTCCGCCCAGGGTGTGGAAGGAGGTGCGCGCGCCGTCGGGCGCGTCCCAGCCGCGCAAGAGCAGGATCGCGCCGAGCGGATCGTAGGTCTCCCCGCTCGGCAGGCGGCGCGTCAGCTTCTGCCGGCGCGCGTCGATCGAGATGTCGATGTCGGCGCGGCTGGCCGCGTGATCGAAGATCGCCTCGACGTGCAGCTGCTTGCCCGAGGTGTTGGCGTCGCCCACGGTGCGCAGCGGCAGACCGCTCGCGACGTCGACCCACGCCGCCCAGTCGTCCTTCATGGTCTTCACGATCGCGAGCAGCCCCGAGCTCTCCGCGTCGGCGCGCAGCGGCAGCACCGCGAGGCCTCCGACCTGCGCGGGGGTGCCCACCGCCAGGCGCGCGCGCCCACCCTCGAGGCCGCGGAAGGTGACCTCCCAGGTGATCGATTCACCGGCCACGTAGAGCGGCGCGACCTGGTCGAGCGAGACCACCGGGGCCGCGGACGTGGCCGGCGAGCTGAGCGGCGTGGGCTCGGCCACGCGTGCGCTCCGACTGCCGCATGCGATGGTCTGCCACAGCAGCAGGGCCAATGTGGCACGCCAGAGAGAGCCATGATAAGAGGTACGCCGCACGTCGCTCCCACGCTCGAGTTGGGGCCAGGCCCTTGTTCGATCCTACGTCACAACCGCGCGCCGCGCCCGGTTGCATTCCGGGCGCAGGCGCCCCGACTGACGTTTGGCCACATATCCGAGCTTTCGTCCGCTGGTCGTCTCAGAAGGCCTACGGACGTAGAAAAACGATGGATATCAAGTCATTACGAGCGAAGCGCAGGCGCGGGGTGTGCCTGCTGGTCGCCATGGGCGTGGTGGCGGCGATCACGGCCTGCGACGGTCGCGGTGGCCACAAGGTCGGTCTGGCGAGCTCGGATCAAATCGCGGCGCGGGCTCGCCTGGGTCTGGCGCCCTTCACCGAGCTGAGCTTTGTCCCCGCCGATGCCGAGGCGGTGGTCCGCGTCGACCTCGCCGCCCTGGTGAACCGCGATCTCGCGGCCGCGCAGGCCCTGGATCCCGCGCAGGCACCCTCGGCCCACCCAACTCAGAAGATGCTCGATTTCCTGCTGCAGGCGCAGCAGCCGCGGCTGTGGAAGTTCCTCTCCGACGCGGGAGTGCGGGTGGGCCAGGAGCTGCGCGTGGTCTACCTGGTCGTGGGCCCGCGGGCGGCGGTCGAGCCCGCCGCCTCGATGCTCATCGCCGGCGTGGGCGACATCGACGTGCAGCGGGTGCGCGACGCGCTCGCCAGCGCGGGCGGCGTCGCCGAGGCCGCGCCGGGCAAGGCGTGGATCATCGTCTGGCCGCACCATCAGGTGGCGCTCGGCGTGGGCTCGGCGCTGCCCGCCGATCTCGCCGAGAAGAAGGGCAGGCGGCCGCCGGACGCCGAGGCGCTGCTCGAGGAGTCGGCCGTGGGCGTGGCCGCTGGGCTGCTGCTGTTCGGTCCGCCGGCGCTGGTGCGGCGCGCGCTCGCGGTCCGCGCCGGCGAGGGCAAGGACGTGCGCGTCGGGCCGCTCGTCGACGAGCTGGCCGCGCTCGACGGCAAGGCGGCCGCGTGGGGGGTGGCGCGTCAGGACGCCGAGGGCCTCGTGCGCGATCTCGCACCCGGGCTGCGCACGGGCCGCTTCCACCTGGATCTCGCCGGGGGCGGCAAGGGCCAGCTCGCGCTGCGCGCCGAGTTCGGCGCGCCCGCCGACGCCAAGGCGTTCGCCAGCCAGCTCGACACGCTCATCGGCGCCGCGGCGCTCATGACCCGCAAGACCCCCATCGGCGAGCAGCTGTCGCGCCTGCGCGCGACCCAACCGGTGCGCGTGGATGGCGTGATCGTGTCGATCGGCACGGCGCTCTAGCGCCGCAACGACTACTCTCAGGTCGTGCCCGCGGCTCCCCCTGACTCCATGGATGACAACGCAATGAACGGTGCATTGTCCTCGCCCTCCGACATCGGCGTGACCCTCGGCGATCCCTCGGGCATCGGCCCCGAGATCGTCGTGCGCGCGCTCGCCGAGGCGTCCGCCGAGCTGCGCGCGCGCGTGCGCGTCTTCGGCGACGCCGGCGTGTTGACCCGCGAGGGCGGGCTGCCCGAGGGCGTCCGCCTGGTCGAGATCACCCGCCTGCGCCGTGACGAGGCGTTGCCCGGCCGGCCCGACAAGGCGGGCGGCGCGGCCCAGGTCGAATACCTCGAGGCGGCGATCGCCGCCGCGCGCGCCGGCGAGCTCGCCGCGCTGGTCACCGCACCGATCTCGAAGACCCAGGCCAAGGCTGCCGGCCTGATCTTTCCCGGGCACACCGAGCTGCTGGCCGAACGCCTGCGCGCGCCCGAGCATGCCATGGCGTTCTTCGGCCCGCGCCTGCGGGTGGTGCTGGCGACCATCCACCACGCGCTCGCCGACGTGCCGCGCGTGCTCGACGCCGCCGCGGTCGCGCGCGCGGTCTACCTGGGCGGCCGGGCGCTCGCGCAGCATTTCGGGCTCACCAGCCCGCGCATCGGCGTGCTCGGGCTGAACCCGCACGCGGGCGAGCGCGGCCTCTTCGGTGACGAGGAGGCGCGCCTCATCGAGCCCGGGATCGCGCTGGGTCGCGAGCGCCTCCGCGGCGAGGGCATCCTTGCAACCATCGACGGGCCGCTCGTCCCCGACGCGGCGTTCCGCACGAAGTACGACCTGTTCGTGGCCATGTACCACGATCAGGGCCTCATCCCGGTGAAGCTGCTCGACTTCGAGGACTCGGTGAACGTGACGCTGGGCCTGCCCATCGTCCGTACCTCGCCGGACCACGGGGTGGCCTACGACATCGCTGGGCGCGGAATCGCCCGCCATGGCAGCCTCGCGGCGGCGCTGCGACTCGCCGACAGCATGATCGCACGCTGAATCTGCAGTGAATCGGGGTTGACGGTCCCACCGTCCGACGCCGCAACCAAGCAACATCCATGGGTTTCCACGACCCATCCGCTGGCGCGGCGCTTGCTTTATGTAGGCCCATGAAGTCCAACACTCGCATCCGCAAGCTCGTCCTGGCTCCGCTCCTCCTGCTCGTGACCGCCACCAGCGCCTGCGGCACGCTCGCCAACCGCCCCAGCTCAGGCCTCGGCGCGGGGATGTCGCCCCCTGACGCCAGCGTGACCGCTGTGTCGCTCGATGCCTTCTCCGCGCGCAGCGTGGCCGGCCAGGTGGCCATGCAGGTCAACAACCCGAACTCCGTCGCGATGGCGCTCCGCTTCGTCGAATGGGAGATGTCGGTCGAAGGCGAGAAGGTCAGCGGCCGCTACGACCTGGCGCACGCGATCTCGATCCCTGCCAACGCCTCGGCGCCGATCGCGGCCACCATCGAGGTCATGCCGGAGGACGCCGAGCGCGTCGCGCCGCACCTGGGCAGCGGCGAGCGCGCGGTCGGCGGCGACGGCCGCGTGGTCACGGCGGGCGGCTACCCGATCGAGTACGAGCTCCGTGGCGTGCTGCACTTCCAGACCGCCAAGGGCGAGGTCACGGTCCCTTTCCAGAGCGCTGGCACGCTGTAATCACGCACCGCCAGCGCGGCCTGCGCTGGCGGCCTGGATGTTGTCCTTCGGTTGTCCTTCCCTTCAGTTTCCCTGAGACGCTCTCGTTGGGCAGACGCTCGCCGTGATATAGTGGCGACCCCCCCGGCGTGCGAAGCACCTGCGGGGGACCGTCCCATGGACAAGATCATCGTCAAAGGTGCACGCGAGCACAATCTCAAGAACATCGACGTCGAGATTCCGCGCGACAAGCTGGTGGTGATCACGGGCCTTTCGGGCTCGGGCAAGTCGTCCTTGGCGTTCGACACCATCTACGCCGAGGGCCAGCGCCGCTACGTCGAGTCACTGTCTGCCTACGCTCGGCAGTCCCTCGAGCAGATGGCCAAGCCCGACATCGATTCGATCGAGGGCCTGTCGCCCGCGATCTCGATCGAGCAGAAGACCACCACACAGAGCCCGCGTTCGACAGTCGGCACGATGACCGAGGTCTACGACTATCTGCGCCTGCTGTATGCGACGATCGGGCGACCGC
>JBKJOI010000595.1:0-9595 GCA_046595695.1 Haliangiales bacterium
GTCACGGCGGTGGAACTGCTCCCGATCTGTGAGTTTGACGATACCGAAGTCGGCGGCCTCAACCCGGTGACGGGAGAGCCGCGCTCTAACTACTGGGGCTACAGCACCGTCGGCTTCTTCGCGCCGCACAGCGGCTACTGCGTGCAGCCCGAGGTCGGCGCGCAGATCGACGAGTTTCGCGACATGGTCAAGGCGCTGCACCGCGCCGGCATCGAGGTGATCCTCGACGTGGTCTTCAACCACACCAGCGAGGGTAACCACGACGGCCCGACCTTCGGCTTCAAGGGCCTGGCCAATGGCACCTACTACCACCTGGTCCAGAACGACCGGCAGTACTACATGGACTACTCGGGGTGCGGCAACACGGTCAACTGCAACCACCCGATCGTCGACAAGTTCGTGCTCGACTGCCTCGAGTACTGGGTCCGCGAGATGCACGTCGACGGCTTTCGCTTCGACGAGGGATCGATCCTCACGCGCGACCAGGACGGCACCTCGATGCGCTATCCGCCGGTGCTGTGGCACATCGAGCTCTCCGAGGTGCTCGCCGACGCGAAGATCATCGCCGAGGCCTGGGACGCCGCGGGGCTCTATCAGGTGGGCTACTTCCCGGGCTTTCGCTGGGCGGAGTGGAACGGCCGCTTCCGAGACGACGTGCGGAAGTTCGTGCGCGGCGACGGCGGCCTCATCGGCGCGGTGGCGGCGCGCCTGTCGGGCAGCGCGGATCTCTACGAGTCGAGCTCGCACCTGCCCATCAACAGCGTCAACTTCGTGTCCTGTCACGACGGCTTCACGCTGAACGATCTGGTCTCGTACAATGGCAAGCACAACCAGGCCAACGGCGAGGACAACCGCGACGGCAGCGACGACAACCTGAGCTGGAACTGCGGCGTCGAGGGACCGACCGACGATCCAGCGGCCGAGCGACTGCGCATCCAGCAGCTCAAGAACTTCATGGCCGTGCTGCTCCTGTCGCAAGGCGTACCGATGCTCGGCGCCGGCGACGAGGTGCGGCGCACGCAGGGGGGCAACAACAACGCCTACTGCCACGACGACGAGCTGAGCTGGTTCGACTGGCGCGCGGTGGAAAAGAACATGGAGCTCCTGCGCTTCACCCGCGAGATGATCGCGCTGCGCAAGGCGCACCCGGCCATCCACCGCAGCCGCTTCTTCAGCGGGGCCACCAACGCGCGCGGGCTGAGCGACGTGGCCTGGCACGGCTGCCGGCTGAACGCTCCCGGCTGGTCGGATCCGGCGTCGCGCGTGCTCGCCTACACCCTGGGCGGCGAGACCGACGACGCCGATCTGCACGTGATCCTGAACATGGACTCGACCGGGCTCGAGTTCGATGTGCCCGATCTGGGTGTTCGCCGATGGGTGCGGGTCGTCGATACCGGCCAGGCGTCGCCCATGGATATCTGTGACCTCGCTGCGGCACCGGTCGTGAAGGGTTCGACCCTTCAGGTCGTCGCCAGGAGCGTCGTCGTCTTGCTTTCGCGGTGAACCGCTTGCTTCCGGAGGACCACATGTCGCAGCCGAGTCTCCCCTTCAGCTTCTCTGACACCATCGCCGGTTACGTGACGTCCTACTCCGAGAAGGACGATACCTTCGAGATGAAGACCAGCGACGGTCGCGTCTTCAGCGCGCGCCTGACCGCCAACGTCTACGCCGAGCTCGTCCGCAACCTGGGCGAGGCGTACCAGGATTGCACGGGCCAGCTGCGCTCGATGCTGACCGCTGGCCGGCACCTCTTCGTCTACGGCGTCTTCTACCCCGACAAGGCGGGGGCGACGTTCGAGGCCGCGCATGTGATCTTCCTGTCGCGCACCGAGGACGAGTACCGCTTCGAGGCGCCCGACTGGTGGGTCAAGCAGATCCGCCAGCTCGCCGACTTCTACCTGCAGGCGCAGTTCCCCGACGGGACGATCGACTACCACAGCTACCGCACCACGCTCAGCGCCGACGGCGTGCGCCAGGCGGACTACCGCCAGGAGACCGACACCATCTCGCGGCTGGTGTACGGCTTCGCCTCCGCGTACCTGCTGACCGGCGAGGATCGCTACCTGGAGGCGGCGGAAAAGGGCACCGAGTATCTCCGCGATCACATGCGCGCGATCGATCACCAGCAGGGCATCGTGTACTGGTACCACGCGATCGACGTGAAGGGCGGGCGCGAGCGCAAGGTGCTGGCCTCGCAGTTCGGCGACGACTTCGACGCGATCCCGGCCTACGAGCAGATCTACGCGCTCGCTGGCCCCATCCAGACCTACCGGATCACCGGCGACCCACGCATCCTGGCCGACGCCGAGATGACCATCGAGCTCTTCGATCACTACTTCCTCGACAAGGAGAAGGGCGGCTACTTCTCGCACATCGATCCGATCACGTTCGATCCCCGCGCCGAGTCGCTGGGCCAGGATCGCGCGCGCAAGAACTGGAACTCGGTCGGCGATCACGCGCCCGCGTACCTCATCAACCTGTACCTGGCCACGGGCGAGACGCGCTACGCCGACTTCCTGGCCAGCACCTTCGACACGATCGTGGCGCACTTCCCCGACTACGAGCACAGCCCGTTCGTGCAGGAGAAGTTCTTCGAGGACTGGAGCCACGACCAGAAGTGGGGCTGGCAGCAGAACCGCGGCGTGGTCGGCCACAACCTCAAGATCGCCTGGAACCTGATGCGCATGCAGAGCCTGCGCGCCTCGGATCGCTACGTGCAGATCGCCGAAAAGATCGCGAGCACGATGCCGGCGATCGGCGGCGACACCCAGCGGCACGGCTGGTACGACGTGATGGAGCGCCAGCGCAAGCCCGGCGACGACGTGCATCGCTTCGCCTGGCACGATCGCAAGGCGTGGTGGCAACAGGAGCAGGGCATCCTCGCCTACCTGATCCTCCACGGCATCATGGGCAAGCCGCAGTACCTCAAGCAGGCGCGCGAGTCGTCGGCCTTCTACAATGCCTTCTTCCTCGACCACGACTCGGGCGGCATCTACTTCAACGTCCTCGCCAGCGGCATGCCCTTCCTCATGGGCACCGAGCGGCTGAAGGGCAGCCACTCGATGTCGGGGTACCACTCGTTCGAGCTGTGCTACCTCGCCTCGGTCTACTCGAACCTGCTGATCCAGATGCAGCCCATGGACCTCTTCTTCAAGCCCCGGCCGGGCGGGCTCAAGGACGGCGTGCTGCGCGTCGCGCCCGACATCTTGCCGCCGGGCAGCGTCAAGATCGAGGCGGTGTGGATCAACGGCGACGAGTACGCCGACTTCGATCGCGACGCCCTCACCGTGAAGCTGCCGCCGGGCAAGGAGGAGATACGCGTCAAGGTGCGCATCGCGCCGGCCAAGAACATGGGCGCCTTCGCGACCGTGCTCGAGCCCGGGCGCGGCATGGCCAAGCTGTCGCTGTCCGGTCGTCTCGACCTGCACGCCGTTCCCAAGCTCAGGAACGAGCTGGCCAACGCGGCGGCGCTCGCGGTGAAGAAGTTCGTGCTCCTGCTCGAGAACGCGACCTCGATGAGCGACGAGTGCGTGCGCGCCGTGATCTTCGCGACCGAGAAGTTCCCCGATGACGCACGCGTGTTCGTCGTCGGCGCGAACGCGGCCATCCGCGAGGCGCTCGGGCGCACCGAGCTCGCCGAGGACGTGACCTTCATGGATCGCTTCGACCAGGCCGCGATCGAGCGCGCGTGACGCGCCAAGGGGAACCGCAGTGACGACGCAGAACGCGCTCTACATCGGTCGGGAATGGAACGTCGATCACAACCAGCGCGTCCAGGTCAACGGCGCCACGCTGCGCTACGCCGTGCTGGGCAAGGGCGAGCCGGTGCTCTGCATCCACGGCACCAGCGTCGCCGACAGCCTGATCACGCCGCTGAAGTTCTACCCGCCGCTGCTCGACGGGTACCAGCTCATCAGCTACTACCGGGCGGGCTATAACGGCAGCACCCGCGAGCGCGACGGGGTCAGCATCGAGGAGGGCGCCGAGCACGCCAGGCAGCTCCTCGACCACCTGGGCATCCAGAAGGCGCACATCATGGCCTTCTCCTTCGGCGGCGTCATCGGCTTCCAGTTCCTGCTCTCGTACCCGGAGCGCGCGCACTCCGCGATCTTGCTCGAGCCCTACCTGCCGCGGGAGGCCGAGGACGGCGTGGTGGCCAACACCAAGGCCTACCTGAGCGCGCTCGAGCTGTACAAGAAGGGCGACAAGCTCGGCGCGGGCCTGCGCTACATGGAGGCCGTGTGCGGCCCGAGCTTCCTGAGCGCCGTGGAGATGACCGGCCCCCTGGACGTCTGGAAGCGCGTCGAGGAGTGCATCGACACCACCTTCACGGTGGACTTCCCGGCGATCTCGAGCTGGCCCTTCAGGATGTCGCAGGCCGATCAGATGGCCCCGCGCAAGCCGAGCATGCCGGTGCTCGCCGTGATGGGCCTCGACAGCGAGTCGGCCATGCCCGGCTTCCGCGAGACCCAGCGGTTCCTCATGCGCTGGCTCCCGCAAGCCGAGCGCGCCGGCATCCCGAACGCGACCCACGGGCTCCAGAGCATGAACCCCGTCGCGGTGGCCGAGGCGGCGTACGCGTTCCTCAAGCGCCACCCGATGGGGTGAGGCGAGGCCGGTAGCAGCGCATGGTTGTCGAACCCGGGAAGGGAGGCAGTGGTGGCTGACAGCGTTGTGGATTATGTGATCGTCGGCGCGGGAACCGCGGGCTGTATCTTGGCGGCGCGCCTGAGCGAGGACCCGAACGTGACGGTCGCGCTGCTCGAGCTGGGTGGCATGGACTCGAACCCGGCCATCTACGACCGCAGCATGAACGCCATGTTCAGCTTGTGGGCGCCCGACGGGAAGGAGAACTGGGGCTACGCCACCGCGCCGCAAGCGGGCCTGGCGGGGCGCGCCGTCGACATCGCGCGCGGCAAGGTGCTGGGAGGATCCAGCGCGGTCAACGCGATGATCTACATCCGCGGCAACCGCCGCGACCTCGACGGCTGGGCCCGCCTCGGCAACCCCGGCTGGTCGTACGAGGAGGCGCTTCCCTACTTCAAGAAGTCGGAGAGCTACCACGGCCCCAGGTCCGAGTACCACGGCGACCAGGGGCCGCTCTCCGTGATCGAGTGCCGCGAGCCGCACGAGGTGCTGCACGCCTTCGTCGAGGCGGCGGCGTCGCTCGGGGCCACGCAGAAGTACAACGACTTCAACGGCGCGAGCCAGGAGGCGGGCGCCGGCTTCTATCAGTCCACCCGGACTCCGGAGGGCGTACGCGTGAGCGCCGCATCGGCGTTCGTCACGCCCAACCTCGGCCGCAAGAACCTGCGGCTCATGACCGAGGTGAGGGCCACGCGCGTGCTCCTCGAGCAGGGCCGCGCCCGCGGCGTGGAGTACCTGGGCAGCGCGGGCGCGCAGACGATCCGGGCCGAGCGCGAGATCGTGCTCTGCGGCGGCGCCTTCGAGACGCCCAAGCTCATGATGCTCTCCGGCCTGGGGCCCGCCGCCCAGCTCGCGCAGCACGGTATTCCCGTGGTTCAGGCCCTGGATGGCGTCGGCGCCAACCTGCAGGACCACATGCTCCTGGGCGTCGGCTACCAGAGCCTGGCGCCGCTGGCGGCGCCCGAGCTGCTCGCCGAGGCGGGCCTGTTCACCTGGTCGGGGGTTGGCTCGCGCGACGCCTCACCTGACCTGCAGTACTTCTTCGGGCCCATCCAGTTCGTCGCGCCCGAGTACCTGGTCGACGGGCCCGGTTTCACCTTCGCACCCATCCTGGCGCAGCCGGCGAGCCGAGGGACGGTGACGCTGGCGTCGAACGATCCGGCCGCACGGGCGCGCGTCGACACGCAGTACCTGTCGAGGGAGGAGGATCTGGCGGTGTTCGAGCACGGCATTCGCTATGCCCGCGAGCTGGCGCACACGCCCGCGTTCGCCCGGCTGCGCGGCCGCGAGCTCGCGCCTGGCGATGCCGTCACCAGCTCGGCGGATCTGCGCGGCTTCATTCGCAAGGTGGCGGGGACCGTCTGGCATCCCGCCGGCACCTGCAAGATGGGCAACGATGCGGACGCGGTGGTCGACCACCGGCTACGGGTCCGTGGCGTGGACGGCCTTCGCATCGTCGATGCCTCGGTCATGCCCAGGTTGATCAATGGCAATCCCAATGCCGTCATCATGATGATAGCCGAGAAGGCCGCGGACATGATCCGTGCGAATGAGGGGTGACCCGATGATCCACCAGTTCATCTTCGCGTACCCGAGACCCGGCATGAGCGAGGCGGAGTTCCAGCGTTACTGGGTCGAGGAGCACGCGGTGCGGTTTGCCAGCAAGATCCCGCAGATCCGCAAGTACCTGGTCGACACGCGGGTCGCGCTGCCGGGCGAGACTGGCCATCCGCTGTGGTGCGGCGTCGCCGAGATCTGGCTCGAGAACGAGAAGGACCAGCTCGACTCCTTGCAGACCAAGGAGTTCCTGCAGGGCGCGCGCAAGGACGAGCCGAACTGGGCGGCGTTCTGGCGGACCGTGGTCATGGACACCGACGCCCACGTGCTGCTCGAGGGGCCGGGCGAGCGGCGCGACAGCGGCATGGCCAAGCTGCTGGTGCTGTCCAAGCGGCGCGAGGGCCTGCCGCGCGCCGACTTCCGCAGCTACTGCCTGCGCACCCACGCCGCCAAGGTCATGGAGCTGCCGGGCCTGCGCCGCTACCTGCAGGGGCACATGCGCGAGGGCTTCTACGCCGTCGGCGAGGCCATCCTGGACTGTGTGGAGCAGCTGTGGTTCGACAGCGTCGATGCGGCGCAGACCGCGCAGCGCTCGGTACAGCAGAGCCTGGTGAACGCCGACTACCGGCTGTTCACCGAGGAGCGCTACCTGCACACGATGCTGGTCGAGGAGCACTGGATTGTCGGGCCGGAACCCCGTCCGTACGACGGGAGCGCGGCGAGCTGACCGGACGAAGGGGACCGCATGTCACAGGAAAGCGCGCTGAAGTTCTTCGTGGCGATGCGCGAGCATCCCGCGATGCTCGTCCGCTATGGCCCGCGGAACCTGAGCCAGCTGCTGTTTCACGCCAAGAACGACGGCTTCGACTTCAGCGCCGACGACCTCTCGCAGGTGATCGGGAAGCTGGAGGCGCACGTCATCCTGGCCAAGGACGGCGACCCGTTCGACGGCACCAGCCGGCTCTGGCGGACCATGTGGGGGCGGAACCACATGCAGTACCTCGTGGACCACGTGGTCAGGCGGCACACCGACGCCGAGCTGCAGGAGCTCGTGACCGCGGCCGCCGCGGAGGCGAAATGAGCGGCCGCAACGTGGTCACCTTCCTGAGCACGGTGGCGGCACGGGCCGACGTCCTGGACAGCTTGAAGGTGATGAGCAAGGAGGGCGTCCTCGCGGCAGCCGCCGATTTCGGGCTGGGCTTCACCGAGGAGGAGTTCGACGCGGTGATCTGGGCGCTGGAGCTGCACCTGGCGGCCAAGCGCTGCGAGGCGTTCGACCTGCAGTTCCCGCTGTGGTCGACCATGTGGGGCAAGTACTACTTCGAATACCTGGTCGTCGATCTGCTGCCCAGCCTCGGAGAGGCGGACTTCAGCACGGTGCTGGCCGCGAAGGCGCTCTGACAGCAGGCACGACGGATTCGAACACACGAGGTGAACGAGATGGCGATCTTCGAGCTCGGGGACTTTCCGCTTTCGAGCGGCTACACGCTTCCTGCCGCCAAGCTGTCGTACAAGACACTGGGCAAGCTGAGCGCGGCCAAGGACAATGCCATTCTGTTTCCCCATTTCCTGGGCGGTGCGCCCGAGGCGGTGGAGATGTGGATCGGCGCGGGGCGCGCGCTCGACCCGACCAAGTACTTCTTCGTGCTGCCGGGTCAGTTCGGCAATGGCACCTCGACCTCGCCCAGCAACAGCTTGCCGCCCTTCGACCGCGGCGCCTTCCCGGCGGTCCGCTTCGCCGACGACGTGGTCGCGCAGCAGCGCCTGGTGACCCAGGAGCTCGGCATCAAGGAGCTGCAGCTCGTGCTGGGGTGGTCCACCGGCGCGCTGCAGACCTACGAGTGGGCGGTGACCTTCCCGCAGATGGTGAAGCGCGTGGCGTCCATCGCCGGAGCGCCCCGCCCGTCGCCGTGGACGCGGCTCTGGCTGAGGACCGCGCTCGAGGAGCCGCTCAAGTCCGACCCGGCGTGGAAGGGCGGCTTCTATGCCGACCGGCAGGCGATGCACGCCGGGTTGCGCCGGATGGCCCACGGCACCGCGCTGACGCTGCCGCCGCCCGGGTTCTACCGCGAGGGTCACGAGGTCTGGCGCTCGCTGGGCATGTCCTCGCTCGAGGACTTCGTCTCGCGCTTCTGGGAGGCATTCTGGCTGCCGCAGGACCCCAATGATCTGATCATCCAGATCCAGAAGGCCCTGCACGCCGATCCGAGCCGCGGCGGCGACATGGCCGAGGCCCTGCGCAAGATCACCGCGAGGACGCTCGTGCTCGCCTTCACCGGTGATCCGATGTTCCCGCCCGAGGAGTGCAAGCGCGACGCGGAGCGGATCCCTAACGCGCAGTTCAAGACGGTGAGCAGCATCTTCGGCCACCTGGCCACCTTTGCCCTGTCGACCGAGGACGTCCAGCAGGTCGAGGGCGCGCTGCGCGAGCTGCTCGCCAGCTGATCCCGCAACCCATCTGCGCCCCGGGGAGAGCACGAGCCCGGAAGGAGCGAATCCAGTGGAAAAGACCTTCGATTACATCATCGTGGGATCGGGACCGGGCGGTTCGACCCTGGCCTACCGATTGAGCGAGTTGGCGGGCGCGAGCGTCCTGGTCCTGGAGGCCGGCGGCAGCAAGATGCCCGACGCCGTGCAGTCCACGTTTCGCTGGAACGAGCTCCTGCTCTCCGAGCTCGACTGGGCCTACAACAGTGTTCCCCAGCCCGGACTGAACAACCATCCGATCTACTCGGCCGCGGGCAAGGGCACCGGCGGCGGCTCCATCGTCTATCACATGATGCACGTGCGGGCCCGCCCGGCGGATCTCGACAACTGGGCGTACAACGGCTGTACCGGCTGGTCCTTCCAGGAGTGCCTGCCGTTCTTCCAGAGGCTGGAGAACCAGATCGACGACACCAATCCAACCGCCGGCAAGGGCGGGCCGATCCACATCATCAATGCGAAGGACACCGGCAACCCCATCTCGCAGTCCTTCATCAATGCCTGCGTGGAGCTGGGCTATCCGCAGGTCGACGACTTCAACGCGTCGCACTTCGGCGTCGGCTGGCATCACCTCGACATCAAGGACGGCAAGCGCGGCGGCGTGCTCACCTCGTATCTCCAGCCGGCGCTGGCCCGCGCGAACGTGACCCTCGAGACCAGCGCGCTTGCCACCCGGCTGGTGCTGGAGAAGGGCCGCTGCGTGGGCGTAGAGTACGCGCAGAATGGGCAGCAGGTGACCGCGCGGGCCACGAGCGAGGTCATCGTCTGCGGCGGAGCCATCGAGAGCCCCAAGCTCCTGATGCTGTCGGGTATCGGCGACGCGGCACGGCTGCAGCAGCTCGCGGGCGAGGCGATGCGCCAGCACCGTGAGGCGCTCGGCCGCGAGCTCGGGCACTCCGCGCACGCC
>JBKJOI010000972.1:0-6398 GCA_046595695.1 Haliangiales bacterium
CTTTCGGGGACGGTGTTCAGGATCTTACTTTCGGCCGAAAGTAAGATCCTGAACACCGTCCCCGAAAGTAAGACGCGTACCTAGCGCTTGGCTTCGCGGAACTGCTCGAGGTCCGAGGAGATCCGACGCATGAGCGCCTCGAGGCCCCAGTTGCGGGCGAAGTCGCCGCGCTGCGCGGCCGCGGCGCGGAAGAACTCGAGCCGCTCGGCGGCGCTCCACTTCACCAGGCGCGTGCCCTGCTTGACCATGGCGCCCACGGCGCGCGTGTTCTCGGCGCGCCACGACTTGGTGATGCGCCCCTCCCACTTGCGGCCCACCGCGACGACGGCGCGGCGCGAGCCCGCCGGCAGCGCGTCGAAGACGTCCTTGCGCAGCACCATCGCGCCGGCCAGGAAGGTGAACGGCATGTCGCTCATGAAGCGCGAGTGCTTCTGCAGGCCGTAGCCGATGACCGCCAGCGGCGGGTAGACCCACAGGTCGATCTTGCCGTCGCGCAGCGCATCGGCGAGCCCGCCCAGGGAGGTCATGTCGACGGCGATGCCGAGTAGCTTGAGCGCCGCGGCGCTGGTCTCGTCGTCGGCCCACAGCCAGATCCGGTGCTTCTTGAGCTCGGCGAAGGTGCTGACCTCGACGTCGCCGTGGATGTAGGTGAAGCCGACGTCGGCCCACGCCAGCAGCACCAGGCCGCGCTTGGCGTAGTAGGCGGCGTAGTCGTTGCGGTACTTCTTCTCGAGGAAGTCGACCTCCGCGTAGTCCTGGAAGATCCCCGGGAAGACCCACACGCGCATCTCGGGCACCAGGAAGGTCAGGCCGATGCCGGAGAAGCCGCCGCCATCGAGCTGACCGTTGGGATCCATGAGCGTCGCGCCCATGACCTTTTCGTCGCCCAGCCGCCCCGCCGACAGCCACTTGATCTTCACGTCACCGTCGGTGAGCCTCTCGATCTCGGCGCCGATCGCGCGCATGTCCTTCATGTAGCGGCTGCCCTCGGGCGCCACGGTGCCGATGCGCAGCACGGTGTTGGCCGCGGCGGGCCGAGGCAGGCCCACGGTCACGAGCACGGCGAGCGCCACGAGCGCCCCTAGCGCGGCCGCCCGCGTCACCCGCGCCACGAATCCCGCCCGAAGCTTCCCTGGGAGCCCTTCCATGGTTCGCGATCTTACGCGCGCCTTGTCGGGGCCCAAAGTACTCGATTACAATGCCTAAACCAGGAACCCTGAGTGTCCTCGCGAGACAAGACGTCACGACCCAGGTCGGGTAGCCGCCCCGGCGCGGCGGGCCCCGAGGACGCGACGGCCATTGCGACCGGTGACGAGATCTCCGGGCGCACCGCGCGCGCGCACACCGACTCGGACGACACCGAGCACCGCACCCGCGTGCGCAACTCCGGCGACATCGTCCGCGACGACCGCGACCGCGCCGGCTCCAGCCCGTTCGAGCTCCGTCTCGAGACCTTCATCAGCCCCGGCCACGGCGGCCCCGGTGAGCTGGTCGCCGGCCGCTACGGCGTGCTGCGCGAGATCGGCCAGGGCAGCATGGGGCGTATCTTCCTCGCCGAGCAGGTCTCGGTGGGGCGGCGCGTCGCGCTCAAGATCATCAACCGCGAGATGACCGCGAAGTTCGACACCATCGCGCGCTTCACCCAGGAGGCGCGCCTGCTCGCCTCGGTGCGCAACGAGCACATCGTCGACATCTACGACATCGGCGAGACCGAGGCGGGCGACCCGTTCATCGCGATGGAGTACGTCGACGGCCCGTCGCTGGCGCAGATCATCCGCGACGAGGCGCCGATGGACGCGACGCGGGTGGTGCGTCTGCTCTTGCAGGTCGCGAGCGCGCTCTCCACCGTGCACGCCGCGGGCGTGGTGCACCGCGATCTCAAGCCCGCCAACATTGTGATCCTCACCCGCAAGGACGGCTTCGAGATCGCGAAGATCCTCGATTTCGGCCTCGCCAAGGTCGTGCACGACCGCGAGGCCACCGGCCGGCTGACGCGCGCCGGCGTCATCATCGGCACGCCCGAGTACATGTCGCCCGAGCAGGTGAACGCCGGCAACATCGACCACCGCGCGGATCTCTACGCGTTCGGCTGCACCGCGTACGAGATGCTGAGCGGCGAGCCGCCCTTCACCGGGCCGGAGATGTCCACGCTATACAAGCACATGCACGAGGATCCGCCGCCGCTGCGCAACGCCGTGGCCGGGCTCGTGGTGCCCGAGCCGCTGGCGAAGGTCGTGGCGCGCTGCCTCGCCAAGGACCCGGGCAAGCGCTTCCAGAGCGCGCGCGAGTTGCACACCGCGCTGGTGGTCGCCGCCGAGGAGGCGGGTATCCCGCGCGCGCTCTTGCGCATCCCGCGCACCAGCCTCGAGGATCCCGGCGAGCCAGCACCCGCCGAGGCGGTCACGCGGCGGCAGCGCGGCGTCGAGTCCCGGCTCTCGATCGCCGTCGCCCTCGTGCTCGGGCTGATCGGCGGCGTGTTCATCACGCGTGCGCTGAACGGCGGCGGCGGCTCGGGCGGCGGCGCCGGCGATCCGACCCGGGCCGGCACCGCGGCGACCCAGGCCGCGCTGGTGGTCGCCACGACCCCCGCGGGCGCGAGCGTCTCGCTCGACGGCGGCAAGGACCGCACCACCCCGCTGGTCTTCGCCGAGCTCGCGCCCGGCGAGCACACCGTGCGCGTCCACAAGCGCGGCTGGCTCGACGTCGAGAAGACCGTCGAGCTCGGCGCCGCCACGGCGCTCACGCTCGAGATCGCGCTCGAGCGGCCGCGCTACACCATGCGCCTCGAGAGCGAGCCGGCCGGTGCCAGCGTGCGCGTCGACGGCACCGACCGCGGCGTCACCCCGGTCGATGTCGAGGTCACCGAGGCGGAGTTCCACGAGCTCGAGCTGCACCGGGACGGCTTCCGCGCCAAGACCGTCTTCGTCACGCCCGAGATCAAGCAGGAGCGGCTACGCGTCGCGCTCGAACCCGTCCTGCTCGAGGCCGGCTCGCTGGTCGTCGATAGCGACCACCCGGGGCGCGTCTACATCGACGGCCGCGACACCGGCGAGTGGACGCCCACCGGCGACATCCAGCTCGCGCCCGGGAGCTACAAGATCGAGCTCGTCGACGGCGTCGGGCAGCGCCGCACGGTCACCGCGAAGATCGTGCAAGGCGACGTGACGCTGCTCAACGTGCCGGCGCCGGCGCCGTAGCAGCGGGCACGGGTCGCTCGGACGACACCGTCCGCGCGTCGCGCAGCAGGCGCGCGATCGCGTCGGCGTCGTTCATGTCGTAGTAGCCGCGGATGCGCATGGCCGCGTCGACGAGCACGAAGTGACTGCCGTGCATGATGTTGGGCACGCCGGCGTCGGTGAAGCCCTCCTGCGCCATGGCGATCTTGAGCGACTGCTCGACCGCGGCCTGGATCTCGGGCAGCGGCCCGGTCAGGAAGCTCCAGCGCTCGGCGCGCGCGCCGTGCTGCCGCGCGTACGCGGTGAGCACCGGCGGCGTGTCGTGCTCGGGATCGACCGAGAACGAGACCAGGTGCGGCGCGGCCGGCGCGAGCCTGGCGCTCTTCTCCTGCACGAGCGCCATCTTCGCCGTGAACGCCGGGCAGATGTCCGGGCAGCGCGTGAAGATGAAGTTGGCGATCCACACCTGCCCGAGCAGGCGCTCGCCGGCGTCGAAGGACACCCCCGTCTCGTCGGTGAGCACGAACGCGGGCACCTGGCCGATCACCGGAGGCGGCGGCGCCGGCGCGGCACCACCACACGCGAGCACGAGCCCTGCGGCGCACGCGAGGAAGCAGGCGCAGACGAACGTGACGAACCCCGCCGCGCGGCTTGCGACGAAAGCGACACCAGGCAACGAGGGATGGAAAGGCGCGCGCACGAGAGCCTTGTACTATATTGCCGCGTTCATGGGCATCCGCACCCGGCTGGTGGTGGCGTCGCTCGCACTCCTGGCCGTGGGCGTGCTCGCAAGCCGCGCGCTCGGCGAGCCCACGCTCGCGCGCGAGGCGCTCGTGGTCGCCGTGATCGGCGGCTTCGGCGGCGCGCTCCTGGTGTTCCTGGGCGCCGCGCTACCGCTCGGGCGCGGCCTGCACCTGCTCACCCGCGCAGCGCAGCGCCTCGCCTCGGGCGACGCCGATGTGCGCGTGCCCACCGGCCGCGGCGAGATCGGCGCGCTCGGCAAGGCCTTCGCTCAGCTCGCGGCTGACCTGTCGCGCTCGAGCGCGACGATGCGCCACGAGCGCGATCTCATGGGCGGCATCCTCGAGGGCATGCAGGACGGCGTCCTCTTGCTCGACGAGGAGGGCCGCGTCGCGCTGGTGAACCCGTCCTTGCGCCGCACCTTGCTCTTGCCGCCCGAGGTCGTCGGCAAGCCGCCGCTCGAGGTCATCCGCCACGCCGAGCTGCAGGATCTCATCGCGCAGGCGCACGGCGCGGACGAGCCGATCGTGGGCGAGATCGACGTGGTCGGGCTCAAGCCGCGCCGGCTGCTCGTGCAGGTGTCGCGCCTCATCAACCGGCCGCGCTGGCTGCTGCTGGTGTTCCTCGACGTCACGCAGATCCGACGCCTCGAGTCGTTGCGCCGCGACTTCGTGGCCAATGTGTCGCACGAGCTGCGCACGCCGGTGTCGGCGATCCGCTCGTCCGCGGAGACCCTGCTGGTCGGCGCGCTCGACGATCCCAAGGCCGCCCGGATGTTCGTCGACATCATCGATCGCAACGGTCTGCGGCTGCAGCAGCTCATCGAGGACCTGCTCGATCTGTCGCGCATCGAGTCGCGTGAGCTGCGGCTCAACCTCGAGCCGCTGGTGCTCGCCGAGGTCGTCGAGCACTCGGCCGACCTTCTGCGCGAGAAGGCGGAGAAGCGCAAGCACCAGATCCTGGTCCGGCTGCCCGAGGACCTGCCCCCCGCGCTCGCCGACCGGCGCTGCGTGGAGCAGGTGCTGGCCAACTTCATCGATAATGCGATCAAGTACTGCCCTGAAGGGGCCCGCATCACCGCCCGCGGCTCGGTGGTCGGCGATCAGATCGAGGTCGCCATCGAGGACACCGGGACGGGCATCGAGGAGCGCCACCTGCCCCGCCTGTTCGAACGATTTTATCGAGTCGATCCGGGACGTTCGCGCGACATGGGCGGCACCGGCCTGGGCCTGTCGATCGTCAAGCACGTGGTCGAGGCCATGGGCGGCGAGGTCGGCGTGAAGAGCAAGTTCGGGCTCGGCACCACGTTCTGGTTTCGCTTACCGCGTGCGCCCGACCCGGCGCCCGACGCGCCGCCCGACGCCCGCGCCTGATCCCCGACCTGCGCAGGATCACCGCACGCGCGGGATCCTTTCCGACGAAGTCACCGATCTGTCATGGAGTCGTCACACAGCGCCGGCAGTCTTCCAAGCGTCCGTACGCAAAGGAGATTGCATGTTCCGTTCGCTGGTCCAGACGACGATTTTTTCCGGCTGCGCGCTGCTCCTGGCCGTGGCTCCCCTGGGTTGCAAGAAGGACGACGCCGCCAAGGCCGGTGAGAAGCCTGCCGACACCGCCGGTGGTCCTGCTACCCCGCCCCCGGTCGCCAAGCTCTCGGGTGACGTGAAGGTCGACGGCTCGTCGACCGTGTTCCCCATCTCCGAGGCGGTCGCCGAGGAGTTCGGGAAGGCGAACGGCGGGGTCCGCGTGACCGTGGGCACCTCGGGCACGGGCGGCGGCTTCAAGAAGTTCTGCGCCGGCGAGATCGACATCTCGGACGCTTCGCGCCCCATCAAGGAGACCGAGGTCGAGGCCTGCAAGGCCGCCGGCATCGAGTACGTCGAGCTCGCGATCGCCTACGATGGCATCGCCGTGGTCGTGAACAAGGCCAACGACTGGCTGCCGACCATCACGGTCGCCGACCTCAAGATCATGTGGGCGCCCGAGGCGCAGGCCAAGGTCATGAAGTGGAAGGACGTCAACCCGAAGTGGCCCGACAAGGAGCTGCGCCTGTTCGGCGCCGGCGTCGACTCGGGCACCTACGACTACTTCACCGAGGCCGTCGTCGGTAAGTCGCACTCGAGCCGCGGTGACTACACCTCGAGCGAGGACGACAACGTGCTCGTGACCGGCGTCGCCGGCGACCCGGCGGCGCTCGGCTTCTTCGGCTTTGCGTACTACAACGAGAACAAGGACAAGCTGAAGATCGACCTGGTCGACGGTGGCAAGGGCGCCGTCGAGCCCACGCTCGCGACCATCGCCGACGGCACCTACGCGCCGCTGTCGCGCCCGCTGTTCATCTACGTCAACAAGAAGGCCTACGATCGGCCCGAGGTCGCGTCCTTCGTCGACTACTACCTCGCCAACGCCAAGACGCTGGCGGCCGAGGTCGGTTACATCGCGCTGCCCGACAAGGCCTACGACCTGGTCAAGACGCGCAAC
>JBKJOI010000880.1:0-5284 GCA_046595695.1 Haliangiales bacterium
CAGGCGGGGCCGATCTCGCAGTCGGTGCAGACGCATAGCATGAGCTCGAACGAGGCGTACACGCCCTCGTCGGTGGCCGGGTTGCCGTCGTTATAGCTCTCCTCGACGTCGAGGCGCCAGTTGCCGAGCGCGGTCTGGCCGTCGATCGTGGTGAACGGCTGCTCGGGCTTGAACGAGCCGGTGAACGGCGCCGTCGCGGTCTTGATCGAGGCGGTGGCGCTGTCGGTCAGGACGGTGAACTTGTAGTGGTCGCCGTTCGAGCCGTTTCTGGACGACAGGTCGAGGGTGGTGTTCTCGGGCGAGATCAGGCGGATCTGGATGTCGGCCACGAAGCCGTGGGCGAGCGAGACCTTGACCGCCGCGTCGGTGACCGCGCCGACCGTGGTCGAGGCGATGGTGCTGCCCACCGTGCTCGCGGCGTGGATGAGCTTGGGCAGATCGTTCGAGCGGTAGAACGCGCGCGTCTGCCCAGCCGGGCAGGCGGGCGCCTGGCAGGTGAACACGCTCGCGCACTCGGTGTCGGCGCAGTCGATCATGCCGTCGTCGTCGTCGTCGACGGTGTTGGTGCAGTTCTCGGGGACGACCGGACCAGCATCGGTGGTGTCGGCGTCGGCGCCGGCGTCGGGCGCGCCGTCGGGCCCGGCGTCGGTGGTGTCGGCGTCCGGGGTCTCCTCGCCGCCGTCGATACTCAGGTCAGCATCGGGTGTCGCGTCCAGACCGGCCTCTCCGCCTTCACAGGCGGCCAGGACCGCCATCAAAATCAATGTAACTAGT
This sequence comes from Haliangiales bacterium, assembly GCA_046595695.1. Classification (GTDB taxonomy): domain Bacteria; phylum Myxococcota_A; class Polyangia; order Haliangiales; family SHYZ01; genus JBKJOI01. The sequence continues at coordinate 775 of JBKJOI010000880.1, forward strand.
TGAACTTTCAACTTCATACGATCCTCCCGCCTTCGCGCTGCCACGCTCATTACCAACAAAGTCATGTGTCGTAAACTGTCAGTCCATATCACACCTGGGAGCACCTGTAGACCCATGGATCGCCGCGCCATCTGGGTTAGCTTCGGCACGTGCTCGCCATCCATGTGAAAGAACCAGGTGGTCCCGAGGTACTCCAGCTTACCGAGGTTCCGGACCCGACTCCCGAACCAGGGGAGCTGCTCATACGCGTCCGGGCGACCGCCGTCAACCGAGCAGACATTCTGCAGCGTCGAGGCAAATACCCGCCGCCCCAGGGTGCCTCGCCCATCCTCGGCATGGAGCTGGCCGGCGAGGTCGTGACCGATGGTCATGGGTTCGCCAGGGGCGAGCGGATCTGCGCGCTGGTCGCGGGCGGTGCCTACGCCCAGCTGGCCGCGGTGCCGGCGGGCCTGCTGATGCGGATCCCCGAGGGCCTGACCTTCGAGCAGGCGGCCGCCTTCCCCGAGGTCTGGATGACGGCGTTCGACAACCTGTTCAACTGGGGCCGGCTCGCGGCCGGCGAGACCGCGCTCGTGCACGGCGGCGGCTCGGGCGTGGGCACCGCGGCGATCCAGCTGATCCGCTGGAAGGGCGCGCGCGCCCTGGTCACCGCCGGCTCCGCCGACAAGATCCGCCGCTGCGTCGAGCTCGGCGCCGCCGCCGGCTTCGACTACAAGACCGAGGACTTCGTCGCGCGCGCCAAGGAGGCCACGGCGGGCCGCGGCGTCGACGTCGTGCTCGACGTGCAGGGCGGGCCGTACCTGGAGAAGAACCTGCGCGCCCTCGCCACCGGCGGGCGGCTGGTCGTGATCGGGCTCATGGGCGGCGCCAGGGCCGAGCTCGACCTGGGCCTCGTGCTGAGCAAGCGGCTCACCGTGATCGGCACGACGCTGCGCTCGCGCCCGCTCGAGCAGAAGGTCGCGCTGACGCGCCAGATCGAGCGCGAGATCCTGCCCGAGATCGCCGCCGGCAAGCTGCGCGTGATCGTCGAGCACGTCTTCGATCTCGCCGCCGCCGCCGACGCGCACCGGATGCTCGAGGCGAGCACGCACTTCGGCAAGCTGGTGCTGCGCGTTCCTTCCTGAAGGCCTGCCTGAGTGCGCGTTCCTGCCTGAAGGCGACAGGGCCCTGTGGTATACCCTCGCCACCGTAGCGTCCGCCATCGCGGAGACTGACGAAAGCAGAGAGATTACGCATGGTTGCCGAGATGAATCCGCACATTCCGATCGCCATCGAAGACGAGATGAAGTCCTCGTTCATGGACTACGCCATGAGCGTGATCGTGGCCCGCGCGCTGCCCGACGCGCGCGACGGCATGAAGCCGGTCCACCGCCGCATCCTGTTCGCGCAGAGCCAGGCGAACAACGTCTGGAACCGCCCCTACGTGAAGTGCGCGCGCATCGTCGGCGACGTGCTGGGCAAGTTCCATCCGCACGGCGACACCGCCACGTACGACGCGCTCGTGCGCATGGCCCAGGACTTCTCGATGCGCTACCCGCTCATCGACGGTCAGGGCAACTTCGGCTCCATCGACGGCGATCCGCCCGCGGCGTACCGGTACACCGAGTGCCGCATGGGTCGCCTGGCGTCGGAGATGCTGGCCGACATCGACAAGGAGACCGTCGACTGGCAGCCGAACTACGACGACAAGGAAGTCGAACCGGTCGTCCTGCCGACGCGCGTCCCCAACCTCCTGCTCAACGGCGCGACCGGCATCGCCGTCGGCATGGCGACCAACATCCCGCCCCACAACCTGGGCGAGCTGATCGACGCCACCATGGCGCTCATCGCCGATCCGAACATGACGTCGCGCCAGCTCATGCGCCACGTGCCCGGCCCTGACTTCCCCACCGGCGGCATCATCAATGGCCGCGGCGGCATCTACCAGGCCTACGAGACCGGCCGCGGCGCGGTGGTCGTGCGCGGCAAGGCCGAGTTCGAGGAAATGAAGGCGGGCCGCACCGCCATCATCGTGTCGGAAGTCCCGTTCCAGGTGAACAAGGCGCGCTGGATCGAGACCACCGCCGATCTCGTGCGCGACAAGCGCCTCGAGGGCATCAGCGACATCCGCGACGAGAGCGACCGCGACGGCATCCGCGTCGTGTTCGAGCTGCGCAAGGACGCCGTGCCCGCGGTGGTGCTGAACAACCTCTACAAAATGACCGCGCTGCAGTCGACCTTCTCGGTCAACATGCTGGCCATCGTCGACGGCCGCCCGGTGCTGCTCGACCTGCGCAGCGCGCTGCAGCGCTTCATCGACCACCGCCGCGAGGTGGTCACGCGCCGCTGCCTGTTCGAGCTGCGCGAGGCGCGCCTGCGCCGCGAGATCGTGGAAGGCCTCGGCCTCGCGGTCATGTCGATCGATCGCGTGATCGAGATCATCCGCTCCTCCAAGGATCAGGACGAGGCGAAGGGGCGCCTCATGAAGGAGCCCATGAAGGGCCTCGAGGGCTTCCTCGAGCGCGCCGGGCGCCCGACCGCCGAGGTGGAAGAGGCGCGCACGCGCGGCTTCTACCTGCTGACCGACCGGCAGGCCCAGGCCATCCTCGAGATGCGCCTCGGTCGCCTGACCGGCCTCGAGCGCGAGAAGCTCGAAGCCGAGTACCGCGAGCTGTGGCTGGTCACCGACAAGCTCGAGGCCCTCCTGGCCGACGAGGCCAAGCTGTTCAAGGTCATCACCGACGAGCTCGAGGCGGTGAAGGCGCAGTTCGACAACCCGCGCCGCACCGTGATCCTCGACAACGACGCCGAGATCACCGACGAGCAGCTCATCGCCGAAGAGGAGATGATCGTCACCGTCACCCACGGCGGCTACGTCAAGCGCACCCCGGTGACCGAGTACCGCGCCCAGCACCGCGGCGGCCGCGGCGTGCGCGGCGCCGGCCAGTCCGATGACGACTTCGTCGCCGAGATGTTCGTCGCCTCGACGCACGACTACGTCATGATGTTCACCGACAAGGGGCGCGTGTACGAGAAGCGCGTCTACGAGATCCCGGCCGGCAAGCGCGACTCCAAGGGCAAGGCGCTGGTGAACTTCCTCGAGCTGCAGGCGGGCGAGAAGGTCATCACCATGCTGCCGGTGAAGACCTACGCGCCGGGCTACTTCGTGTTCATGGCGACCGCCAAGGGCACGGTCAAGAAGACCGAGCTCGAGGCCTTCGGCAACATCCGCTCGACCGGCATCAAGGCCATCGGGCTCGACGACGACGACGATCTCGTCGCGGTCCGGCTGACCGACGCCGAGACCGACGTGCTCCTGGGCACGCGCAACGGCATGGCCGTGCGCTTCCGCGAGGACAAGGTGCGCGGCATGGGTCGCGACGCGCGCGGCGTGCGCGGCATCTCGCTGCGCGAGGGCGACGCGGTCGTCGGCATGATCGTGATCCCGCGCAACCAGCCCGGCTCCGTGCTCACCGTGTGCGAGAAGGGCTTCGGCAAGCGCACCGTGCTCGAGGAGTACCCGGTCAAGAACCGCGGCGGCCTGGGTGTCATCTCGATCCGCACCACCGAGCGCAACGGCAAGGTCGTGGGCATCCGCCTGGTCGGCAACGACGACCACCTGATCCTCATCACCGACCGTGGCAAGCTCATCCGCGTCACGGTCATGGGCGTGCCCACGGTCGGCCGCGCCACCCAGGGCGTGCGCATCATGCGCGTCGAGGACGGCGAGGTCGTGTCCTCCGTCGAGCGGCTCGCCGATCCCGACGACGAGTCGATCGAGGCGGCGGCGCCCATCGAGGCGGCGGAGCTCGAGGCCGCCGAGCAGGAGGCCGCGCAGGCCCCGGCCGACGACGACGCCGAGGCCGAAACCGACGAGGCCGGTGAGGCTGACGAGCCCGAGGAAGAGAAGTAGACGAGCAGTAGACGAGCAGTAAGCCGAGCCCAGGGAGATCCCATGTCCGGACCGCGGTCGCGAGAGCTCTTCGAACAGGCGCAGAAGTCCATCCCCGGCGGCGTCAACTCGCCGGTCCGCGCGTTCCGGTCCGTCGGTGGCGAGCCGGTGTTCATCGCGCGTGGGCTGGGCGCGCGCCTGTGGGACGTCGACGGCAACGAGTACCTCGACTTCGTCGGCTCGTGGGGGCCGCTCATCGTCGGTCACGCGCACCCCGAGGTGCTGGACGCCATCCGCGCCGCGGCGGCGGACGGCACGTCGTTCGGCGCGCCGACCGAGCGCGAGGTCAGGTTCGCCGAGCGCATCCGCGCGGCGCTGCCTTCGATCGAGATGCTGCGCGCGGTTTCGTCGGGCACCGAAGCGACCATGAGCGCGCTGCGGCTGGCGCGCGGCTTCACCGGGCGCGACAAGATCATCAAGATCGACGGCGGCTACCACGGCCACGCCGACCTGCTCCTCGTCGAGGCCGGCTCGGGCGCGGCCACCCTCGGCATCCCCGGCTCGGCGATGATGGCCGCGATCTCGCCGGGGTACGCGTCGAAGAGCGCCTCGATGGAGGCGAGGTCGTTGAAGCGAGCG
>JBKJOI010000889.1:0-6843 GCA_046595695.1 Haliangiales bacterium
CCCACGGGATCGCGCGCGCGGCGGGACAGGACCTCGCGCGGCTCAACCAGATGTCGGTCGACGGCTTCGGCTGGATCCGGCGCGAGGCCGGACGCGCCGCCGGCGAGCCCTTCGCCGCCGAGCTGCCGACGTACGCCGACTTCGTGGTCGCGCACTTGCCGTCACCGTGGCCGGGGCAGCTCGCCTCGCTCTGGTCGCCCGCCGAGCTCGCGCAGCTCGAGGCCCTGATCGAGATCGAGCGGCGCGCACCGCACCCGCAGGGATGCCTGGCGCACGGCGACTTCGACACCACGCAGATCTTCCACCAGGGCGGTCGCTACACCGGGATGATCGATCTCGGCGAGGTTCGCGGCGCCGAGCCGTGCTTCGACCTCGGGCACTTCCTCCTCCAGCGCGGCGACGGTACGACCAGCCTGCTGCAGCCCCTGATCGCGGGCTATCGCGAGGTCGCCGCGCTGCCCGTCGAGACCGGCGAGGCCATCCGCCGCTCGGCGGTGTTGCTCGGCCTGCGCCAGCTGTGCCGCTGGATCGGCGCGGCGCGGCAGCTCTCGCTCGGCCACGAAGCCGTGCGCGCGCGGGCGCAGCGGCTGCGCGAGCTGCTCGTGGAGCGGCCCGACCTCTGAGGCCGCGCGCGCGCGGCCGCGCCTCAGCCTTTCGAGCGCTCGAAGTGCACGATGTCGATCAGCACCGTCGCGGAGAACAAGAGTGCGCGCAGCCCGGGATCCTGGACCTGGGTGAACACCAGGCCAAAATTGTCGGCGTCGGTGAACATCTCGCGGCCGAGCCCGCTCCACTTCTTCTGGATGAGCCCCAGCTCGGTGCGCTCGCCGGGCGCGTGGATCTCGAAGGTCCAGGGGCGGAAGATGGGACCAAACAGACCCGCAACCTCGCGGCCGCTCGCGTCGTAGACGGTGTAGATCCGGCGCACCCAGCTCCAGCGCCGCTCGATCCAGCCGAGCAGCTCGCCGGTGTCGTCGGTGACCTCGAGGCGATGGAAGTAGAAGCGGAACGGACGGTTCAGACGCAGCGCGGGCTGGTGCGTGGCCAGGTCGTTCACGTGCGCCGTGAACGGCCGCAGCGTGCCCACGAAGAGCCGCTTGAGCAGATTGACGAAGCCGCTGCCCTGCTCCTCGACGCGCAGCACCGGCGCGCCGTCCTCGTCGAAGACGTCGTAGGCGTTCTTGCTCTCCCAGTTGAAGAGGATCTCGATCCAGCGCTTGCGCTGGCGCACGGTCAACCGCTCGTGCCGCGCGAACGCCGCGACCGCGGCCGACTTGGTGGGCACGAGCATCTGCGACATTCACGCACTATAGTTTGAGAGCGATGGCGCCGTCACTCTCGCGCACCGTGCGGCAAGCCGAGGATCTGGCCTGGCTGCCGCCGCACGTGCGCGCGCTGCGTTGGTCGGTCTCGGGCGCGCTCTGGGGTGGTGCCGGCCTGGCAACCCTCGCGACGCTGGTGACGCTGCCGGGCGCGATCGTCGCGTGGAAGCTGATCGCCGCCGGTGGAGTGGGCCTGGCGGTGGCCAGCGACCGCCTGGGCAAGCGGTTGGTCGAGCGGCACGTCGCCCGGCTGGCGCGCGGCGAGGTCGAGCTGAGCGGGCTGCGTCATCGCGACGAGGGCACGCCGGTGCACGTGCGCGGGCGCGTCGAGCTGCTGGGCGAGTCGCTCACCGGCGTCCTGCACGGCACGCCGGGCGTGGCGCGCCGGCTCGTCTACGCCATCGCGGCCGGCCGCTGGGTCCACGAGGCTGCCTGCGACTTCGCGCTCGTCGACGACGCGGGCGGGCGCGTGTTCGTGCGCGTGGCAGGCGCGCGCATCCTGGCCGCGCGCGGCGAGCTGGTCTCCTACCCGACCGCGCGGGTGGCAGCGGCGATGCCGCCCGGCGTCGCCGCCGCGCTCACCAGCGCGAACGTCGAGCGCGTGCCCGCGTGGGAGCTGGTCGTGCGCGTGGGCACCATGGTCGACATCGTCGGCTTCAAGACCACCACGCCCGATGCCAGCGGCGACGGCGGCAGCTACCGTGAGCCCCCGCAGCGCGCGACGCTGCAGGGCGGCACGCTGCTGCCGCTCATCATCACGCCGCTGACCGAGCTCGGCTGAGAACGCCGCGCGCGCCGGAACCTACAAGGCATCGAGATCACAACGCGTCTCGGCGTCCGACGCCGCCGCCACGACGCCGCGAAAAAGATCCCCCCCGATGTCGATCGCGCGGACCTCCGTTCGTCGTTCCCACAGAGGCCCGGCCCTTCGTCTTCACGGCCGGCCCGAACCTCTCCATCGAAAAGGAGCACGCCATGGGAACCGATCTCGTCCTCGATGCCACCACCACCGCTGAACGCCCCACCACGCGCGCGATCACGCGTCACCTGGTCACCGCCGCGCGCCTGCTGCTCGGGCTCGTCTTCTTCGTCTTCGGCCTGAACGGCTTCCTGAGCTTCATCCCCGCCCCGACCGCGCCCATGCCCGAGGGCGCCATGGCGCTGGGCGGCGCGCTCATGCAGTCGGGCTACATGATCCCGCTCATCAAGGGCACCGAGGTGCTGGTCGGCGCGCTGCTGCTCGCCAACCGCCTGGTGCCGCTGGCGCTGGCGCTGATCGCGCCGGTGGTGGTGAACATCGTCGCCTTCCACGTCTTCCTCGAGCCGTCGGGGACCGTGCTCTCGCTGATCATCCTGGCGCTGGAGGTGGTCCTGGCCTGGTCGTACCGTGCCGCCTTCCGCCCCCTGCTCGCCGTGCGCGCCACGCCCGGCGTGCCCGCGACCCGCTGACGCTTCACCGAGGAACCTCGTCTTGCTCGCCGAGGCGAAGCGTCGCGGCGGCGGCGCGCGGCTGCTGGCGGCGGGCACGCTCGGCTGACCTCGCACGCCTGGTCGGGCCTCGGCGCGACTGACGTCCCTTGACCCCGCGCGCCTCCGGCGGGTCGTAGCCGCCGGTGCCGTCGGCGTCGCGCGGGTCTTGGGTTGGCCCGGTCGGTGGTAACCTGCCCCGCATGTCGTCTCCGGGGCTGTGGGTCGTGATCGCTCTCTTGCTCTCTGCCTGTGAGCCGGTCAAGGCCGCCTCCGAGGACGATGGTTCGCCGGGGAATGCCGACGGCTCCCCCGACGCCCCACTGGCGCTGGAGAACTGCTTCGACGGGCTCGACGACGACGACAGCGGCGCGGCCGACTGCGCCGATCCCACCTGCGGCGGCGAGGCCATCTGCGTGGCCGTCCCCGACACCGGCGAGGCCGGCATCGTGGTCGGCGCCGACGAGGCCTGCCCGCCCGGCTTCGACGGCGGCGGCGCGACCCTGCTCTACCGCGGCCTGCAGGCCGATGCGTGCGAGGGCTGCTCGTGCACGCCCGGCGCGACGACCTGCAAGTCGCTGGTGTTCTGGTACCCGGACGAAGCGGCCTGCGCGGAAGACACCGGGCTCACGGGCGGAACGCTCTACAGCGAGGCGGTGACGGAAACCTGCACGGCGAACCCCATCACGAGCGGCAACACCTACGGCACGCGCGCGGAGATCGCGCCCACGAGCACGTGCAACGAGGCCGGCACGGCCATGCCGCCCGACGCGAGGTGGACCGAGACGCGCAAGTTCTGCCGGGCGTCGACCATCGGCGTCGGCTGCGCCGCGGGCAGCGCGTGCGTGCCGCGCCGCGCCGCGCCGTCCCAGTGCGTGCTGGCCGCGGGCACCGCTGCGTGCACCGGCTTCGCGACCACCGAGACCGACTGGGCCACCGACTTCGCCGACACGCGCGCCTGCGGCGCCTGCGCCTGCACCGCCTCGGGCGGTGGCTGCGGCAACGTGAAGATCGGCGTGGGCAGCGACTACGTCTGCACCGACGGCGTGCAGCTGACCAACGCCCAGAAGACCTGCGGCTACATCTACTCGCCGCCGGTGCGCCTGCTCGGCGCACCCACCGCGCCGACCGCGTGCACCGCCTCGGCGCCGCAGACCGGCACGCTCGCCCCCGCTGGCCCGCAGACGCTCTGCTGCGGAACCTAGGCGACCCGCGCATCAAGTCAGTCCCGCGCTGAGCATCGGAACGCAAGACGGGCTCGGATCCGGGGGCAAATCCGCGATGACGTCGCTGCGTTCGTTATAGTGAACTTTCGCTTGACCCGTCCCACGGCCCGAACTACAGGTAGAGGCATGGTCGTTTCTGCCCTCGCCTGCTGCCGCTGCTGCGACATGCGCTGCTGTCGCTGGCCGGCGGCCTTGCAGGGAGTGGGAAGCGCCAGGTAGCCCTCCTCTCTCATCGCTGCCGGCGGCCCGCGAAGGTAAGTTCGCACCCCGTTTCGATGGATCTGTAGAAGGAGAGGCTCATGCGTTCGTTCATTGCGTTCTCGGTACTCTTCGCGGCCGCGGCCGCGGGGTGCAGCAAGGGCAACGACCAGCCCGCCCCGGCCACCTCGGTGCAGCCGGGCGACTCGCCCACCGCCGTCAAGCCCGCCGGCCCGGTCACCCTGCTGAACGTCTCGTACGACCCGACCCGCGAGCTCTACGAGGAGTTCAACGCCGCGTTCGCCAGGCACTACAAGGCGACCGCGAACCGCGTGGTCACCGTGAAGCAGTCACACGGCGGCTCGGGCAAGCAGGCGCGCAGCGTGATAGACGGCCTCGAGGCCGACGTGGTCACGCTCGCGCTCGGGTACGACATCGACGCCATCGCCAAGACCGGCCTGGTCAGCCCCGACTGGCAGCAGGCGCTGCCGTCGAACGCCGCGCCCTACACCAGCACGATCGTCTTCCTGGTCCGCAAGGGCAACCCCAAGGCCATCAAGGACTGGAGCGATCTCGCCAGCCCGGGCATCCAGGTGATCACGCCCAACCCGAAGACCTCGGGCGGCGCGCGCTGGAACTACCTGGCGGCCTGGGGCTACGCGCTCAAGCAGCCGGGCGGTGACGAGGCCAAGGCCAAGGACTTCGTGAGGGCCATCTACAAGAACGTGCCGGTGCTCGACTCGGGCGCGCGCGGCTCGACCACCACCTTCACCGAGCGGGGCATCGGCGACGTGCTCATCACCTGGGAGAACGAGGCGCAGCTCGCCGTGAAGCAGCTCGGCCCCGACAAGTACGAGATCGTCGTGCCGTCGCTGTCGATCCTCGCCGAGCCGCCGGTCGCCGTCGTCGACGCCACCGCCAAGAAGCGCCACACCGCCGACGTCGCCAAGGCCTACCTCGAGTACCTGTACTCCGACGAGGGCCAGGAGATCGCGGCCAAGAACTACTACCGCCCGCGCAACGAGAAGATCGCCGAGAAGCACGCCACGTCGTTTCCAAAGCTCACGCTGTTCACCGTGGACGAGGTCTTCGGCGGCTGGAGCAAGGCGCAGCCGGCGCACTTCGACGACGGCGGCGTGTTCGATCAGATCTACGCCCCCGGCAATTAGTCGCGGCGAGAGACCACAGGTAGAGTCACCACCATGCCGCGCAGGCCAAACAAACGAGGGATCCTCCCCGGCTTCGGCCTCTCGATGGGGATCACCCTCCTCTTCGTGAGCCTGGTGGTGCTCATCCCGCTCTCCGCCGTCGTGCTCAAGACCTCCGAGGTCGGCTGGACGAAGTTCTGGCACGTGGTGACCACCGACCGCGCGCTGGCCGCCTACTGGGTCACCTTCACCACCTCGCTCGTCGCAGCGCTCGTCAACGTGGTCTTCGGCCTGGTGGTGGCGTGGACGCTGGTGCGCTACCGCTTCTTCGGCCGCGGCCTGCTCGACGCGCTCGTCGATCTGCCCTTCGCGGTGCCCACCGCGGTCAGTGGCATCGCGCTGACCGCGCTCTACTCGCACAAGGGCTGGATGGGCGCGTGGCTCGAGCCGCTGGGCGTGAAGGTCGCGTTCTCGCAGCTCGGCATCACCCTGGCGCTCACCTTCGTCACCCTGCCCTTCGTGATCCGCACCGTGCAGCCGGTGCTCGAGGAGCTCGACGCCGACGCCGAGGAATCGGCCGCGCTGCTCGGCGCCAACCGCGCGACCACGTTCGTGCGGGTGATCCTGCCCAACCTGGCGCCGGCGCTGCTGACCGGCTTCGCGCTGTCGTTCGCGCGCGCCATCGGCGAGTACGGCTCGGTGGTGTTCATCTCGGGCAACATGCCCATGAAGACCGAGATCGCGCCCTTGCTCATCATGACCAAGCTCGAGCAGTTCGACTACGCCGGCGCCACCAGCATCGCGCTGGTGATGCTGGTGGTGTCGTTCGTGCTGCTGCTCGCGGTCAACCGGCTGCAGGCGTGGACGCGCACACGCACGGGGTACGCGTCGTGAGCATGCAACCGGCCAAGGGTGCGGTGCGCACCGCCATCAAGGATCCGCTGTGGGTCCGCGTGCTGCTCATCGGCGTGACGCTCGCCTTCCTGGGCTTCGTGCTGCTCTTGCCGCTCGTGACCATCCTGCAGGAGGCCTTCAAGAAGGGCGCCGGCGTCTACTTCGCAGCGCTGAAGGACCCCGAGGCGCGCAGCGCGCTCATGCTGACGCTCAAGACCGTCGCCATCGTGGTGCCGCTCAACACCATCTTCGGGCTCGCCGCGGCCTGGTCGATCACGCGCTTCCCGATGCGCGGCAAGAACGTGCTCATCACGCTCATCGACCTGCCGTTCGCGGTCTCGCCGGTGATCGCCGGCATGATCTTCGTGCTGCTGTTCGGCCTGCAGGGCTACTTCGGCCACTGGCTGCGCGATCACGATCTGAAGGTCATCTTCGCCACGCCCGGCATCGTGCTGGCCACCCTGTTCGTGACCTTCCCGTTCGTAGCGCGCGAGCTCATCGCCTTCATGCAGGCGCAGGGTAAAGACGACGAGGAGGCCGCGCTCACCCTCGGCGCGAGCGGCTGGCAAATGTTCTGGCGGGTCACCC
>JBKJOI010000896.1:0-4271 GCA_046595695.1 Haliangiales bacterium
CTCGGCGTGGAGCGCGCGGTAGGACTCGGCCAGCGAGCACGGGTAGTCCCACTCCGACTCGCCGAGCGCGCTCTACCAGCGGACGCTCGACGCGCTCGGCGAGTCGGAGTGGGACTACCCGTGCTCGCTGGCCGAGTCCTACCGCGCGCTCCACGCCGAGGCCTCCGGGCGCATCGCGCTCATCGACGCCGGGCTCGACTTCATGGGCCTGCGCGCCGAGTTGGTGCCGTACACGTCGCCGACCGCGCTGCTGCCGATCCTGCACAGCCAGATCGCGCACGTCGCGGTGGTCGCCGCCGACCTCAAGCTGAACGCGATCCTGACGCTCACCTCGGCCGACCTGAAGGCACAGCTCGCCGCCGCCAAGGCCCAGGCTGACGGTGACCTGGCTGAGAAGGAGTCGTCGCTGCACACGCTCGCCAGCGCCGAGGCCGAGGCGAAGCTGCAGGAGGCCCAGGTATCGGCGGCGGCCGCGCAGGATCAGAGCATCTTCCTGGCGGCACGGCTCGACGACTTCTATAGGTCCAAGATCCCGCCGGCCGACGACCTCTTCGCGACCATCGCGGGCCTCGCCGAGAAGGGCGGCGCGCTGGCTGGCGCGATGGTGGCGGCGATGGCGCCTGGGCCCACCAAGGCCGCCGACGTCGTGGCCGCGGTCAGGGCCGGCGTCGAGGTCGTAAAGGCGATCGACAAGCTCGACGACGTGCTCCCGCTCTACTCTTGCGACGCTGACCCGATCTGCAAGGGCTACCGCCAGGAGCTCGGCCAGGCGCGCCAGCACGCGACCGCGGCCAACTTCGCGCTGGCCGCCGCCGGCTACGCGGTGCAGGTGCAGGACGCCGCCACCGCGCTGTTCGAGGCCAAGCGCGCGCACTCGCGCGACCTCGAGACCATCCTCCGCTCCGACGGCATCATGATCGTCGAGGATCCGGTGAAGGTGGCGCGCGCCAGCAAGTACCTGTGCGAGTACGGCGCGTACCTGCAGGACGAGGCGGCCCGCACCCTCTTCGAGTACCAGCGCGCCGGTGCGCTGTGGGACGTCCCCGACGCCGCCAGCGACGCAGCCTGGTACGCGGGCACCGGCGGCAGCTACGCCTACCCGTTCAACGAGCTGCTCACCACGACCTGCGCGTCGTCGCTGTGCTCGCTGTGGGGCCGGCTCGACGCGTTCCGCAAGAAGCGCCTCGAGATGGCGGTGCCGGGCACGCCGCGCACCCTGTTCCTGGGCACCGACGCGCCCGCGGCCGCGGCGCAGCTGGCGACCTGGCTGCGCGCCGCCGCCCCCCCGGGCGGGCGCGCGAGCGTGGAGTTCGGGCTCTACGGCAAGGGCGCCTCGGCGCAGTTCGGCGCGCGTCCGAGCGGCACGAGCGAGGCCACGACGCTCGGCGACGGCACGTCGTTCAGCGACAAGTGGGCGGTGCAGGTGCTGCACGTGACCGTCAAGGGCCGCTCGGGCGCAGGCGTCGCGCTGCGCGAGACCTTCCCGTTCCGGCTCAGCCGACCCGACAGCGATCCGTACGTCAACGCGGCGGCGGGCGGCGTGCTCGGCTTCGTCATGGCGGCCAAGCCGTACCTCGAGCGCGACGGCGGCCGCCTGCTCACATACCCGTCCAGCGCGCCGGGCAGCTACGGGTTCCGCATCGTCAACCTCGACGCGCCGGCGGCTGTCGTCGAGCACCCCGAGTCGCTCGCCAAACCGTGGACGCTCTGGGTGCCGGTGTGCGTGGCCGGGGAGCTGCCGAGCTCGACCTGCGCGACGGCCGCGGAGGTCGCCGGCCTGGGCGCCGTCGAGGTGCAGGTGCAGGTGCGCTACAAGTCGGGCGGCTTCTAGGCCGGGCGCGCCGCTTTACCTCCGCTAGAGCTTCGTCTGCCGGCAGAGCTCCAGCCAGCGCTCGACGCTGGCGCTGCGGTACTTCTGCCGGTGCAGCACGAAGAAGAAGCGGCGCCGGAAGTCGCGCTGGGGCACGCGGCAGGCGGTGAGCGTGCCGCGCTCGAGCTCGTCGCGCAGCGCGATGCGCGAGATGCAGCTGATGCCCAGTTCCTCCGAGACGGCCGCCTTGATGGCCTCGGTGTGCTGGAGCTCCAGCGCGACGCGCAGCTCGGGCACCAGACCCGCCATGGCGCGATCGAAGGCCTGGCGCGTGCCCGAGCCGGGCTCGCGCACGATCCAGTCGGCACCGCGCAGGTCGTCGTCGCTCAGCCGGCGCTTGCGCGCGAAGCGGTGGGCGGGCGCGCAGAACACGACCAGCTCGTCGTCGCGCCAGGGCGTGACGTCCAGGTCGCGGTGCGAGAGCTCGCCCTCGATGAGGCCGACGTCGATCTCGAAGTTGCCGACGCGGCGCGCGATGTCCTCCGTGTTGGCGACCGCGAGCGTCACCTGCGCGCCGGGGTGGGCGCGCGTGAAGCGCGCGATGAGCGGCACGGCCAGGTGGTCGCCGATGGTGAGCGTGGCGCCGATGCGCAGCCGGCCCAGCTCGCCCGGGCTCTCGAGCCCCCGCTCGAGCTCGCTGGCCTGGTCGAGCACGGCCTGCGCCCGGGCGCGCAGCGCGCGGCCGCGCTCGCTGAGCTGCAGACGCTTGCCCACGCGGTCAAAAAGCCTGACGTCGAACTGCCGCTCGAGCTCGGCCAGCGAGCCGCTCACCGCCGACTGCGACATGAACAGCGTCTCCGCGGCCCGGCTGACGCTCTCGCCACGCGCCACGGACAGGAAGACCTCGAGCTGGCGGAGGGTGTAGCGCATATCGGTTATTCCGAAGGATAGCATCGGATCATCCCATATGGCCGATGAGCCGCGGTGGGCTAGCTTGGTTGGAGGAGAACCACCGTGGCCAACTTGAACCGAGAACGCGTCCTCAGCGTGCACCACTGGAACGAGACGCTGTTCAGCTTCACCACCACGCGCAGCCAGGGGCTGCGCTTCCGCAACGGGCACTTCGTCATGGTCGGGCTCGAGGCCGAGAAGCGTCCGCTCCTGCGCGCCTTCAGCGTGGTCAGCCCCAACTACGACGAGCAGCTCGAGTTCTACAGCATCAAGATCCCCGACGGCGCGCTGACCTCACGGTTGCAGCACATCCAGCCCGGCGACTCGGTCCTGATAAGCTCCAAGCCGACCGGCACGCTGCTGGTCGACAACCTGCGCCCGGGCAAGCGCCTCTACCTGCTCGCCACCGGCACCGGCCTCGCGCCGTTCATGAGCATCATCCGCGATCCCGAGACCTACGAGCGCTTCGAGCACGTGGTGATCGCGCACGGCGTCCGGCGCGTCAGCGATCTCGGCTACCGCCAGTACATCGAGGAGGCGCTGCCGCGCCACGAGCTCGTGGGCGAGCACGTGCGCGCGGGCCTGCGCTACTACCCGACGGTCACGCGCGAGGCCTTCCGCAACCAGGGTCGCGTCCCCGAGCTGCTCGGCAGCGGCAAGCTCGCCGCCGACCTGGGGCTACCCGAGCTCGACTCCGCTCACGACCGCGTCATGATCTGCGGCAGCCCCGGTATGCTCGCCGACACCGTGGGCCTCCTCGCCGCCCGCGGCTTCGACGAGGGCTGCAGCGATCGCGCCGGCAGCTACGTGATCGAACGCGCCTTCGTCGAGAAGTAACGGGGACAGGATCTACCCCAGTTGCCGGTCTCCCTGACGGCAAGGTATTGGACGGCAATCATATAGTCGCCACCGATCGCCGCCTCGGGGTTCTACGTGGCTGCGCGGCGGGGCCGTTGCCGGGTCAGGCGCTCGTGGTCTTCCAGCCCGAGACTGGCCTTTCCACGCAGATGGTGGCCTGCGAGGACGGGCATGCACAGGAGCGCAGTCTGCTGGCGCCCGTGCTTGCGGCGGGCGTGCCAGGCGATCTCTACATCGCGGACCGAAATGTCTGCACGCTGGGCTTCTTGCTCGGAGTGGCTGACCGACGCGGATGCTTCATCATCCGGCAGCGCGCCAACTTGCCCGTGGAGTCCGCGGGCACGCTGCGTCAAGTCGGCCAAGCGGAAGCCGGCACCGTCTTCGAACAGCGGATTACCCTGCGCCAGGATGACCGTCTGCTGTCGGCGCGGCGCATCGTCATTCGCTCGGAGAAAGCGACGCGCGACGGCGACGCTGAGTTGGCGATCATCACGAACCTGCCCGAGGCCGATGCCTCCGCAGTCATTGTCGCGAACCTGTATCGAAGACGCTGGACGATCGAGTCGATGTCCGCGCGCATCGAGCGCAACCTGAAGAGCGAACTGCCTTCGCTCGGGTACCCCGGCGCTGCGCTCTTCACCTTCGCTGTCGC
>JBKJOI010001013.1:0-4777 GCA_046595695.1 Haliangiales bacterium
GCTCAAGAGCGACCCGGCGACGAAATCGGTGCCGGTGGTGATGCTCTGCGGAAACTCGCAGGCCTACGACGACGCGCGCGGCAAGGCCGCGGGCGTCGACGCGCACGTCACCAAGCCGTGGGACACGCAGGTGATGATCGACAAGATCGCCGAGATCCTCACGCGCGTGAAGCAGAACGGCGTCGCCACGCCCGCCGGTGGCGGTGGTGCCAAGCCGGCCGCCGCGGCTCCCGTCACGACGGCCGCGGCGTCGCCTGCGCCCGTGCAGCGCATGCCCACCCCCACGCCGGCGGCGCCGCTGCGCGCCGCGCCCAGCACCTCGTCCGCGCCGGCCTCGAGCGGTCCAGGCGTCGCGACCGCCTCGGCGCCGCTGCCCAAGCCGCCCGCGGGCCTGCCGCGTCCGCCCATGATCAAGGCCGCCGTGCCGGGCGCGCCGCGCGCGCCGACCGTGCCGCCCAACCCCGCGATCGGCACCGGCCCGGCTGCCGCCGCGCCGCGTCCCGCGCCCGCCGCAGTCAGCGCGACGCACGCGCGCTCGGCCACCATCATGGGCATGCCCGCGGTGACCATGCCGCCCGCGACCGCCGGGGTCGCGCAGCCCATGACACCGACGGTGCCGGTGCGCCCGCAGCCCGCGGGCTCCCCCATCACCCCGGTCGCGCCGGTCTCGTCCATCGCGGCGAAGCCGGCGACGCCCACGCCCGCACCGATCGCCGCGCCGCCCATGGCGCGCACCACGCCCGGCCCGGCGCCCGGCCCCGCGCCCAGCCCGATCGCGCAGGTCGCGGCCGCCGCGGCGCCCGCCGTGGCCGCCGCCGCCATGCCCGCGATCAGCGCGGCCGTCCAGGCCGCGGGCCACGATCCGCGTGGCGTCGAGTACGAGGCCATCACCCGGCTCTCGCGCGAGATCATCGAGCGGATCGCGTGGGAAGTCGTCCCCGATCTGGCCGAGAGCATCATCAAGCAGCACCTCGACAAGCTCGTAGCCGCGCGCTCGTAGCGGTCTCTGCGGCCCGAGCGCCGCCCACCCTCCGAAAACCCCAGCTTGCTTGCGTACCTGTGGGGCATCTAGATTGCTCCCAGACGCCGGACGCGCCCCCATGACGAATCGCCAGCTCCCGAAGACTTACGACCCCACCGAGGTCGAGCCCAAGTGGTACCGCTACTGGCTCGATCACGACTACTTCCACGCCGACGCGACGACGCCCAAGACGCCGTTCGCGATCGTGATCCCGCCGCCCAACGTCACCGGCTCGCTGCACATGGGGCACGCGATCTTCGTGACCATCCAGGACACGCTGACCCGCTGGCGCCGCATGCAGGGCTACAACGCCCTGTGGTTGCCCGGCACCGATCACGCCGGCATCGCCACCCAGATGGTCGTCGAGCGGACCATCCAGCGCACCGAGAAGAAGTCGCGCCACGACCTCGGTCGCGAGGAGTTCGTGAAGCGCGTCTGGCAGTGGAAGGAGAAGCACGGCGGGCGCATCGTCGAGCAGATGAAGGTCATGGGCGCGTCGCTCGACTGGCGGCGCGAGCGCTTCACCATGGACGAGGGCCTGTCGCGCGCGGTGCGCGAGGCTTTCGTGCGCCTGCACGAGGAAGGCCTCATCTACCGCGCCAAGCGCCTCATCAACTGGTGCGCGCGCTGTCTGACCGCGCTCTCGGATCTGGAAGTCGAGTCCAAGGACGAGCTCGGCTCGCTCTGGCACATCGCCTACCCGATCGCGGGCAAGCCCGGCGAAAAGCTGGTCGTCGCGACGACGCGCCCCGAGACCATGCTGGGCGACTCGGCGGTCGCGGTCCATCCCGACGACCCGCGCTTCAAGCACCTGATCGGCCAGATGGCCATCCTGCCGCTCACGGGCCGGCAGATCCCCATCATCGGTGACGCCGAGCTGGTCTCCATGGAGTTCGGCACCGGCGCCGTGAAGGTCACCCCCGGCCACGACTTCAACGACTTCGAGACCGGGGTGCGGCACGACCTCGAGCAGCTCTCGATCCTCGACATCCACGGCAAGATCATCGCGCCGGCGCCCGAGAAGTACCGCGGGCTCACCGTCGCCGAGGCACGCGCCGCGGTGCTCGCCGATCTGGAAGCCGAGGGCCTCCTCGAGAAGACCGAGCCGCACACGCTGGCGCTCGGCCGCTGCCAACGCTGCGACACCGTGGTCGAGCCGCTGCTCTCGCTGCAGTGGTTCGTGAAGACCAAGCCGCTCGCCGAGCCCGCGATCGCCGCGGTCAACGAGGGCAAGACCCGCTTCGTTCCGGAAATGTGGACGAAGACGTACATGCACTGGATGACCAACATCAAGGACTGGTGCATCTCGCGCCAGCTCTGGTGGGGCCACCGGATCCCGGCGTGGCACTGCGCCGCGTGCGGCGAGATCACGGTCGCGCGCGAGGCGCCGCCCGAGGACAAGTGCGGCAAGTGCGGCGCCGGCGGCCTCACGCAGGACGAGGACGTCCTCGACACCTGGTTCTCGTCGGCGCTGTGGCCGTTCTCGACGCTCGGCTGGCCCGACTCGACGCGCGATCTCAAGACCTTCTACCCGACCACGGTCATGGAGACCGGCTACGACATCCTCTTCTTCTGGGTCGCCCGCATGATGATGATGGGCATCCACTTCATGAAGAAGGTGCCGTTCCGCACCGTGTACTTGCACGCGCTCGTCGTCGACGAGAACGGCGACAAGATGTCGAAGGTGAAGGGCAACGTCATCGATCCGCTCGATGTGATCCATGGCGCCACCCAGGAGCAGCTGCTCGAGAAGGCGCGCGAGGGCGGCGCGCCCGACTCGGCGCTCGCCAACATCAAGAAGCAGTTCCCCGAGGGCATCCCGGCCTCGGGCGCCGACGCGCTGCGCTTCGCGCTGGCGGCGATGGCGGCGCAGGGCCGCAACATCCGCCTGTCGATCCCGCGCATCGAGGGCTACCGCCACTTCGCCAACAAGATCTGGAACGCGTCGCGCTTCGCGCTCATGAACCTCGACGGCTTCGACGCCGACCGCTTCGCCGACACCATGCGCGACAGCCCGCACAAGGCGGGCCTGTCGCTCGCCGACCGGTGGATCCTGTCGCGCCTGCACGGCGTCATCAAGGAGGTCGACGACGCGCTCGAGAGCTACCGCCTGAACGACGCGGCGCAGGCGCTCTACCGCTTCATCTGGACCGAGGTCTGCGACTGGTACATCGAGCTCGCCAAGCCGGCGCTCTACGAGAGCTCGGCCGAGGGCGGCGACGCGGCGCACGCCAACAAGCGGCGGCTCGCGCAGGGCACGCTGGCGATGGTGCTCGAGCACGCCATGCGCCTCCTGCACCCGCTCATGCCCTACCTGACGGAAGAGATCTGGCAGCAGATCCCCAAGCCGTCGGGCGCGCCCGGGTCGATCATGATCACGCTCTACCCGATCGCCGACGAGGGGCTGCGCGACCTCGAGATCGAGGCGCAGATGCAGCTCATCATGGAGGTCACGGTCTCGCTGCGTAACCTGCGCTCCGAGTACAACATCCCGTCGGCGCAGCCGGTGATCGCGCACGTCAAGGTCACCGACGCGAGCAAGCGCGACACCCTGCGCGCGCACGCGGCCATGATCGAGCGCGGCAGCAAGTTCACCCTTGCGGTCGGCGGCGAGACGTCGCCCAAGGTCGAGGGCTTCGCGGCGCGCGCGGTCGTCGGCGGCGACGTCGAGCTGTGCGTGCCGCTCGCCGGCGTGGTCGACATGGGCGCGGAGAAGACGCGCCTCGAGAAGGAGCTCGCCAAGGCCATCAAGGAGGCCGAGGGCATCGAGAAGAAGCTCGGCAACGCGTCGTTCGTCGACCGCGCGCCGCCCGAGGTCGTCGAGACCAACCGCACCCGCCTCGCCGAGCACCGCGAGCGGGCCACCCGCCTCGAGGCCGCGATCGTCGCGCTCGCCGGCGGCGCGGCCCCGGGAGCCGCGTCGTGAGCACGGCGGCCAGCGCGCTGCGCATCGATCCGTCGCGCGCCGTGCTGCTCGTCGTCGATGTGCAGGAGCGGCTCGCGGCGGTCATGGACCCGGCGGACCGTGAGGTCTGCGAGCGCAACATCGTGACGCTCGTGGAGATGGCGCGGCGGCTGGCCATCCCGGTGGTGCTCTCCGAGCAGTACAAGAAGGGACTGGGGCTCACGGTCAAGCCGATCGAGGACGCGCTGGCGGCGCCCGGGCTCACGCTCGCGCGCTTCGAGAAGCTCGAGTTCTCGTGCAGCGAGTCGGCGGCGTTCGCGCCCATCTTCGCGGGCCACCGCGCGGCCGGGCGCGACCAGTGGATCGTCACCGGCATGGAGACGCACATCTGCGTCTACCAGACCGCGCGCGGCATCGCCGACCAGAGCGAAGGCGGCGTCGCCGGCAAGGGCGCCGTGACCGTGCAGGTGCCGCGCGACGCGGTGCTGTCGCGCTCGCGCGACAACCGCACGGTCGGGCTCTCGCTGTGCGAGCGCGCCGGTGCTGTGATCACCGCGACCGAGACCGTGGTCTTCGACGCGCTCGGCAAGGCCGGCACCGACGACTTCAAGGCGCTGTCCAAGCTCATCAAGTAGGCGGGGCGCGCGGGCGTGACGGCGGGCGGGAAGAGTCGAGCCAAGACATATACGTCATGCTGAATGGGCAGGGAAAGCTCTGTGTCGAGCAGGACTGGCCTTTCGGCCGACCACGCCTCGACGTAGGATGCCCAGGTGGACGACGCTGAGCTCTCAATCCTAGTCGCGCTGCCTGAGTCCGACTGGCTGGAACGCAAGGAGTCGTTTGGCGACCGC
>JBKJOI010000218.1:0-2729 GCA_046595695.1 Haliangiales bacterium
AGAGGATCACCCGGCCGGCTTCGACGCTGGACTTTCGACGACCCCCGCGCAGGAAGTCGACGCCGACGGCGCGCGAGCCCTCGAACCGCACCCGGGTGGCGAGCGCGCCGTCGGCGTCGACGCCCAGCCGGCGCGCTCGCTCGCACGAGGCCAGCCGACCGCGCCGGCACGCGTCGCACTCGGCGCAGGCCTGGTGCGGGCCGACGAGCACGCGCCGGCCCAGGTGATCGCCCGCGGCCGAGCCGGTGGCGACCACGCGACCCACCGCGGCGCCGCCCGGCGTGATCCCGGGCCGCCGGGCGAGCGTGGCGAGCTCGGGCGCGCCCAGCGCGACGTGCTCCACGGCGACGAGCAGCTCGTCGGGGCCGAGCGCGGGCACCGGCAGCGAGTGCGGCGTGGGCGCGGCGCCGGCCACGGCGGCGCGCCAGGCGACGATCTCCTTCGGTGGCGCGGGCACGGGCGCAGGCGGAGCCAGGGAATCGGACGGGGACTCAGGCAGATCGGAAGGACTCACGGCAGGACCATTCGGGCGAGAGAGAAAGGAACGGGCGGGCTAGTCTTCGATCTGCTCGTCGATGACGTCGACCGCCTCGGAGTCGATGTCGATCTCGCCGGTATCGGTGGCCGGATCGTCACGGATCTCGGTGCCTTCGCCGCCGTCGTCGTAGTCGTCGAGCTGCTGCTCGTCCGAGGCGAAGACCTCGTCCTCGGGCAGCACGGGGGCCGCGGGCAGCACGGCGGCGTACGCCAGCGCGGGGGCAGCAGCGAACACCGGGGCGGGCGGGGCGGCGACCTGCCCCGACCGGCGCGCCGTGCGCGTGGGCGACACGCCCAGCCCTTGGCGTTCGCGCCACTGCGAGAGGGCAGATACCAGCTCGTCGTAGGGGATCATCGCGGGTCTCCTGGGCCAGGATTAGACCCCGGCAGCGGCGGGCTGTCCACGATCGTGTACTCGAGGCGGTAGACGCTCCCGGCGCGCTCGACCTCGACCACGAGGCCGGTGGCGTCGCGCAGGCTGTCCCAGACCCGCTGCAGATGCTCGGGCCGCACGATCAAGCGGCCGTTGACCGACAGCACGAGATCGCCAGGCAGGAGGTCGACGCGCGCGAAGCGCGGATCGTCGGGCCAGAAGGCGCGGATCCGCCAGCCGCGCAGGCGGCGATCCTGGATCTCGGCGTCGATGCGCAGGCCGCTCAGGAACACCGCCGGGCCAGCGTCGAGCACGGTGTCGAGGTCGGCGCGCAGGATGCTGCCCGAGCGCGCGAGCGGCCCGCGCGGCGGCGGGGCGGCGGCGGCGGGCAGACGTCCATCGTCGCCGTCGCCGTCGCCGTCGCCGTCGATGTTCGCGGCGTGGGCGGCGGGGTCGTCCTCCTCGGTGATGAGCGGGTAGTCCGGCCGCCGGCCGCTGCTGGCGCACGCGCTCAGCGCCGTCGCCAGGGCCAGCAACCCGAGCGTCGTCGCACGCATCCCTGATCGCGGCCGGCTCACGTCCCGAGCGTGCCAGACGCCGGCGCGGCGGCGCAAATTTCGACGACGCGCGCCAGGATGTCGGCGGCGACCGTGCCCACCGGCCGGGTCCCGTCGAGGACGTCGATCCGTTCGCGCCCGCCCAGCGCCTGCACGACCCGGCGGTAGCCCTCGGCGACGCGCCGCTGGGTCTCGATCCGGTCGAAGAGCTCGTCGGGGCGGCCGTCGGCGGCGCGGCGCGCGGCGGCGACGTCGACCGGGACCTCGAGCAGGAGCGTCAGGTCGGGGCGGCGCGCGCGCGCGTTCAGCAGCGTGACCCAGTCGAAGGCATCGCCATCGCCCTGGTAGGCGAGCGACGAGTGGTAGTAGCGGTCGCTCACGACGATCGCGCCGCGCGCGAGCGCTGGCTCGATCTCGCGCTGCAGGTGGTCGGCGCGGTCGGCGGCGAACAGCAGGCCCAGGGTTGCGCTGTCGACCGGCTGGTGCGCACCACCCAGCATCTCGCGCAGCAGCCGGCCCACCGGGCCGGTCGACGGCTCGCGGGTCGCGTGCGCGTCGAGGCCGCGCGCGGCCAGCGCCGCGCACAGGCGCGCCGTCTGCGTGGTCGTGCCCGCGCCGTCGATGCCCTCGAGCACGATCAGCCGGCCGCGGCTCACGGCGCACCGCCCGCGTCGCTCGTGGGCGCATCGGGCAGCGGCGCAGCGTCGGGCGGGCCGGCATCGAGGTTGCCTCCGCCCAGCGGCGCGCAGCGTGACGGCACGGTGCGCGTCGGGTCGCCCCGGCTGCACTCGGCGAAGCCGAGCGCCACGCAGTCGACGCCCTCGACGCGGCCGTCCGAGCAGTACTCGAGGCGCGCTCCGTTGCAGCGGTCGACGAACAGGGCCGGGTTGCACTCCACGAGCGTGCCGAAGCAGGCCGGGCCGCCCTCGACGATCGCGCAGGTCGCCTGGTAGTCGCCCGCGCGGCAGTCGCGGCGCGCCTCGGCGCCACCGACGCAGTCGACCAGCTCGTGGCCCTGACAGTCGGCGGCCGTGCCGGGCGGGCAGGGCGCGCCGCGGCCGACGCACTGCGCGCCGCCCGCGTCGGCCCGGCAGCGCGCGCCGGTCGGGCAGTCCGCGACCACCGCGACGCCACCCTCGCAGCGGACGACAAGGTCGCCCTGGCAGGTCGAGACGTAGCCGACCCCGCAGGCCTCGACGCCGCAGCCGGGCACGGCGCCATCGCCGCTGGCCGACACGCAGACCGTGCCGGCCAGCGTGCAG
>JBKJOI010000525.1:0-15823 GCA_046595695.1 Haliangiales bacterium
GCGCCTGCCGCTCCCAGGGAGCCGAGTGGGTCTCGTGGTACTGGCAGAAGCCCGCGAAGCTCGACACCAGCGTGCCCTGGCGGCCGCTCGGCCGCAGGCGGGTGTCGACCTCGTAGAGGCGGCCGTCCTCCATGTGCGCGCCGAGAGCGTTGCCGAGCCGCTGCGCGAGCCGGGTGGCCAGCTCGTGGTCCTCGATCTCGCCGTCGTAGATGAAGATCAGATCGAGATCCGCCGCGTAGCCGAGCTCGCGCGCGCCCAGCTTGCCCAGGCCGAGCACGGCCATGCGCGGCGTGCGGCCGTAGCGCCGCTGGAGCGTCGTCGCCACCGAGTCCAGGGTGCGGCGCACGCAGGCCTGGGCCAGATCGGTCAGCCGCTCGCCGACCTCGACGACGTCGAGGGTGCCGGCGATGTCGGCGAGGCCGATGCGCAGCAGCTCCTCGTAGCGCACGCGCCGGAGCGCGTTCCAGATGGCCTCGTCGTCGCCGGGTGCACAGTCGGCGAGCCGCTCGTCGATGCGCGCGGCGATCGCGCTCGCGCCGTCGGCGGGCCCCGAGGACTGCCGGAGCATGAGGCCGTCGATGAGCTCGGGGTGCTCGATGAACACGCGCGCCAGGAACGCCGAGGTGCCCAGCAGCGAGACCAGCAGGCGCAGGAGCGGCGGGTTCTCGTCGAGCAGCATCCACAGCGCCAGGCCGCCGGCGCCGCGCGCGGCCAGGTCGACCAGGTAGGCGAGCGCCTGGTCGGGATCCGGCGACGCCGCGAGCTCCTTGAGCAGCGCCGGGGCCAGGCGCGCGGCCAGGGGCGGGGCGGCCGGCGACAGCGGCGACAGCGGCCGCTTGCGCAGCGCCTCGAGCGTCTCGAACGCGCGCGCGGGATCCGAGAAGCCGAGCCTGCCGAGCGCGGCGCGCGTCTCGTCGGCGGGCCGCTCGGCATCGAGGAGCACGCTGATGTCGGGCGGCGGCGGCACCTCGGAGCCGAGCTGGCCGAAGAGCTTGGCCACCGCCTCGGTGTGCAGGTGCAGGCGGCCGAGGAACTCCCCGGGATCGGCAAGGCCGAGCCGCTTCGCCAGCACCGCGATGGCCGCGGCGTCGGCGGGCAGCCGCTGGGTCTGCTGCCCCGACTCGAGCTGCAAGAGGTGCTCGACCTGGCGCAGGAAGCCGTACGCGTCGGCGAGCTGGGCGCGCTCGCGCTCGGCGATGAGCCCGCCGAGCAAGAGCTTGTCGAGCGCCTTGCGCGTGGTGGGCTCGCGCAGCGCCGGGTTCTTGCCAGCGTGGATGAGCTGCAGCGCCTGCACGAAGAACTCGACCTCGCGGATGCCGCCCTGGCCGATCTTCACGTCGAAGCCGCCGCCCAGCCGCGCGGTGTCGAGCTCCGCCTTGATCTTGCGGTTCAGCTCGCTGACCTCCTGGATCACCGACGGCGAGGTGTAGCGCGGGTACACGAACGGCTCGAGGATGCGCAGCATCTGGTCGCCCAGCGCCAGGTCGCCCGCCGACGGGCGCGCCTTGAGCCAGGCCTGGCGCTCCCAAGGCCGACCCCAGGCCTCGTAGTAGCGCTCCGCCGAGGGCAGCGAGTTGCAGATCGCGCCGCGCGAGCCCTCCGGGCGCAGGCGCAGATCGACGCGAAAGACCACGTCGTCCTCGGTGACGTCGCCGATCGAGCGGGTGACGCGCCGGGAGAGCTTGTCGAAGTACTCGTGCAGGCTGAGCGCGCCGGCGGCGCCCTCGTCCGACGGGTACAGGTAGATCACGTCGACGTCGGAGGAGAAGTTTAGCTCCTTGCCGCCCATCTTGCCCATGCCGATCACGCACAGCTGCGCGCGGTGGTACGCGCCGTCGTCGCCCAGGTAAAACGGCGCGCCGTGGGTGCGCGCGAGCTCGGCGTCGTGGAAGGCGAGGGCGGCGTCGAAGGCGACGTCGGCGAGCGCGGCCAGCTCGCGGCCGACCTCCTCGGGCTGGCCCAGGCCGCACTCGCGCGCGCCCAACCGGATGATCTCCTGGGCCCGCCAGGCGCGCAGGCGCGCGGCGAGGCCGGCCTCGTCGCCCGGCTCGAGGCCGACGAGCGCGCCGTCCAGGTCGGCGGCGAACACCGCGCGTGGCTTGCGCCGGCGCAGGTGGGGATCGGCGGCGGCGCGCAGCAGTCGCCGGGGATCGCGGGCGGCGAGCGTGGCCAGGTAGGGCGCCTGCGCGCAGGCGATGCGCAGCACCAGCGCCGCGGGCTCGCCCGCGCGGGTGAGCGTGGCGGCGTCGAGGCCGCGCTCGACGAGCAGCTCGAGGCGACGCCGGGCGTCCTCGGGGTCGGGGGCCAGGCGGAGCGCGTCGCGGAGGTGATCGAGGCTGGTCATCGTGATGGGCCGCGCAGCGCGCGGGCACGGGACAGTAGCAGGCCTGCGCGGGCATGATAATTTGTCGTGACTACATGACGACCTCGTCCACGCCATCGCCCATCGCCGTGATCCTCGCCGCCGGGCTGGGAACGCGCATGAAGTCAGACGTCGTGAAGGTCCTGCACAAGGTGGCGGGCCGGCCGCTCGTGTTCTGGCCGGTCGAGCTGGCGCGCATCGTGGGCGTGCGCCGCATCGTCGCCGTGCTGGGCCACCAGCTCGACGCCGTGCAGGCCGCGCTCGACACCCGCTACGGCAAGGGCGCCATCGGTGTCGCCGAGCAGCGCGAGCCGAAGGGCACCGGGCACGCGCTCCTCCAGGCGCTGCCCGCGCTCGCCGAGGAGCCGGGCGCGGCGCGCGTGCTCGTGCTCTCGGGCGACGTGCCGCTGCTCGGCGCGGCGACCGTGCAGCGGCTGCTCGCCTGCGAGGGCCCGGTCGCGGTCGTGACCATGCGCCCGGGCGAGCCGCGCGGCTACGGTCGCATGGTGCGCGACGAGGCCGGCCGGCTGAAGCGGATCGTCGAGGAGAAGGACGCCTCGCTCGAGCTCAAAGCGATACGCGAGGTGAACGCTGGTATCTATGCGTTCGAGCTCGGGTTTCTGCGCGTACACCTTGGCGCTCTACGGACCGACAACGCGCAGGGCGAGCTCTACCTGACCGACCTCATCGCGCGCGCCGCCGAGCTGCACGGCGACGTGGCCACGGTCGACGCGGCGGCCGAAGAGGTCGCGGGCGCCAACGATCGTGTCGACCTCGCCGCGCTCGATTCGGCAGCGCGCCGGCTGATCGCCGAGCGCTGGATGCGCGAGGGCGTGACCATGGTCGCGCCCGAGAGCGTGTGCATCGACGCCGACGTCTCGGGCATCGGGCGCGACTCCGAGCTGGGGCCCAACGTGGCGCTGCGCGGGCGCACGCGCATCGGCGCGCGCGTGAAGATCGACGTCGGCTGCGTGATCACCGACTCCACGATCGAGGACGGCGCGTTCGTCAAGCCGTACTGCGTGGTCACCGAGTCGCGCATCGGCGCGCGCGCGCAGGTCGGGCCGTTCGCGCACTGCCGCCCGGGCAGCGATCTCAGCGAGGACGTCCACATGGGCAACTTCGTCGAGACCAAGAAGACGCGCATGGGCGCCGGCGCCAAGGCGAACCACCTGGCCTACTTGGGTGACGCGGAGATCGGCCCGAAGGTGAACATCGGCGCGGGCACGATCACCTGCAACTACGACGGCAAGAACAAGTTCGTCACCACGATCGAGGAGGGCGCGTTCATCGGCTCGGACACGCAGCTCGTCGCGCCGGTGCGGGTCGGGAAGGGCGCGTACGTGGGCGCGGGCACCACGGTGGTGAAGGACGTCCCGGCGGGCGCGCTCGCCGTGTCACGGACGCCGCAGCAGAACATCGAGGGCTGGGCGGAGAAGAAGGCCAAGCGGGCTGCCGCGGCCGCGCCGGCCGCGAGCGGTGCGGGTGGCGCGGGCGCGAGCGGTGGATCCGGTGGGGAGCCGAAGAAGTAGCCGAGCATGCGCTTCTTCGACGTCCTCTGGGACGAGATGCACGCGGCCGGCACGCTGTACCTGCTGGCCGCGCTGATCGTGACGCTGGGCCTGATCGGCGCGTTCGCCGCGCACGAGCGGCAGCGCATCCGCGGCATGGTCGTGCTGACCGCGCTGCACCTGGTGCTCGTGCCGGTGGTGACGCTGCTCGAGTGGCGCGGCATCGTGGCTTCGGCGCGCGGCGTGCGGCTGGCGATGTACCTGTTCGAGGTCCTGGCCGCCGTGGGCATGGCCGGGACCTTCGTGTTCGCGGTGGTGCTGCGGCGGGTCCGTCTGCCCGCGCCGCAGATCCTCCAGGACGTCAGCATGGCGGTCGCGGCGCTGGTCGCCGGCTTCTTCGTCGCGTCGGCCGCTGGCTTCAACCTGTCGGGGCTCATCGCGACGTCGGCGGTGCTCACGGCGGTCATCGGCTTCGCGCTGCAGGACACCCTCGGTAACGTCATGGGCGGCCTGGCGCTGCAGATGGACAACAGCGTCCGCATCGGCGAGTGGATCAAGGTC
This sequence comes from Haliangiales bacterium, assembly GCA_046595695.1. Taxonomy (GTDB): domain Bacteria; phylum Myxococcota_A; class Polyangia; order Haliangiales; family SHYZ01; genus JBKJOI01. Next base: position 4,435 of record JBKJOI010000525.1, read on the forward strand.
GGCGACGTGAGCGGCAAGGTGAAGGAGATCCGCTGGCGCTATACCGCGGTCATGACGCGCAACGGCGAGACCGTGCTCATCCCCAACGGTGTCCTCATGAAGTCGCAGGTCACGCTCATCGCGCAGGGGCTGCAGCCGGGGCGCTGGCGGCGCTGGGCCTACTTCAACGTCGACTTCCGCTACCAGCCCTCCGACGTGATCGAGGCGGTCGAGAGCGCGCTGCGCTCGGCGCCCATTCCGCTCGTGGCCAGCGATCCGCCGCCCAACTGCGTGCTCATGGACATCGGCGACAGCCAGTGCCGCTACGCGGTGCGCTACTGGCTCACCGATCCGCAGGTCGACGATCCGACCGACTCGGTGGTGCGCACGCGCGTCTTCTTCGCGCTGGCGCGCGCGCGCATCAAGCTGTCCATGCCGGCGCACGCCATCTTCATGACCGAGGAGGACGAGGGCCGCGACGCCGAGAAGAAGGGCGAGGAGCTGGAGCGGCAGAAGCAGGCGCTCCGGCGCGTCGACGTGCTGCGCTCGCTCGGCGACGTCGATCTGGATCAGCTGCTCGGCGAGCTGCGCTACGCGCCGTTCACTCGCGGCGAGGTGCTGACGCGGCAGGGCGCCGAGGCGCACTGGCTGTACCTCATCGTCGACGGCACCGTGTCGGTGCGCGTGCGCAACGAGACCGGCCAGGAGCGCGAGGTTTCGCAACTCGGGCCCGGCAACTTCTTCGGCGAGATGTCGCTCATGACCGGCGAGCCGCGCGCCGCCACGGTCATCGCGCTCACCGACGTCGAGTGCTACCGCCTGGGCGCCGACTCGTTCCGGCGCGTGATCCACGCGCGCCCCGAGCAGGCCGAGGACTTCGCCGCGGTCCTCGCCGAGCGGCGCGCCATGCTCGACGCGACCCGCCAGGACCTCGACGCCGACGCCCGCGCCCGCAAGGTCGAGGCCGCCAAAGAGGACCTCCTCGACAAGATTCGTCTCTTCCTCGGCCTCCGTTGACTTCGAGGACGACGGTGTACACGAACTTACTTTCGTTCGTAAGTTCCTGAATGTACGCGCGTGTCGCCCGAAAGTAAGATCCTGAGCACCGTCCTCGAACGCGAATCGGGGCTCGCGGAAGCGTGGCCTGGATACTCACCGCCGTCACGCGGAAGGAGACTCATCCATGAATCGCTCGGTACCGATCGCGCTCTCGGCTCTCTGCCGAGCATCTAGGCCACCCTCCGGCCGCGCCGTCGACCGGAACGCAGGCACCGATCTTTCGTTCGCTCCATCCCTCGCTTCCCGCGCAAGGGTCCGACGCAAACACCTGTCCTTGCGCTCGCTTACCGGCGATTGTCCGCGCGTTCCTTACCGAGCATTGACACCCCTTGACGCCCCGTGTTACGCAAGCCGGCGTCCGTGCATAAAACTGACCGAATGGTCACTCATGCCCGGACGCGGTTTCCGTCACCACCTACCAGGAGCGCTTCATGTCCGACATCGTGATGCCGAAGAACGCCAAGCACCTGTTCGACGAGCTGATTCCCGACGCGCTCAAGAAGTACCCGGAGCGCGCCAAGGAAGTGAACGCGATCTACGGCTTCAACATCACCGGCGACGGTGGCGGCGAGTGGACCGTGGACCTCAAGAGCGAGCCGCCGGCGATCGTGGCGGGCAACACGGGCAAGTCGGAGTGTCTGGTCGAGGTCGCGTCCGAGGACTTCTCCGCGATGCTCGGCAACCCCCAGCTCGGCATGCAGCTCTACTTCCAGGGCAAGCTGCGCGTGACCGGCGACCCGATGCTCGCCACCAAGCTGCAGAAGTTCTTCGAGATGGCCAAGCCCGCCTAAGGCGGCTGCCGTCCCGAACGGCCGCCTTTCCGGCGGCCCTCGTACTGAATCCCGACGGCGGGACCTGCGGTTCTCTCGGCTGGGCGCAGCGGTTCGGCCGCGGCGGCCGGGCGGCCGCCGCATTGTCGCCGGCGCCCACGGGCGCTGGCAGCTCGTGCTGCAGCCTGCTCGTGGAGGTTCCATGTCCCGCCCGCTCACCGGCGTCCGCGTCCTCGATCTGACGCGGCTGCTTCCTGGTCCGTTCCTCTCCATGGTGCTGACCGACCTCGGCGCCGACGTCGTCAAGGTCGAGGACCCGCGCCTCGGCGACTACCTGCGCTCGATGCCGCCGGCCAAGGCGGGCTTCGGCGGGCGCTTCTTCGCGGTCAACCGCGACAAGCGCTCACTCGCGCTCGATCTCAAGTCGCCCGCCGGCCGGGACGCCTTCCTGCGCCTGGCCTCGCGCGCCGACGTGGTGCTCGAGAGCTTCCGCCCCGGCGTCCTCGAGCGCCTCGGCGTCGGCTACCCGGCGCTGTGCGAGAAGAACCCCAAGATCGTGCTGGTCTCGATCAGCGGCTACGGCCAGGACGGGCCGTACAAGGAGCGCGCCGGGCACGACCTCAACTACATCGGCCTCGCCGGCCTGCTCGCGATGAGCGGGCCGCGCGGCGCGGCGCCCCAGATGCCGGGCGCGCAGATCGCCGACTTCGCCGGCGGTGGCCTGTGGGGCGCCATCGGCGTGCTGAGCGCGCTCTTCGGCCGCGAGCGCACCGGCCGCGGCGCGTGGGTCGACGTCTCGATGACCGAGGGCGCGCTGGCGCTCATGTCCGCCGAGATCGGCAACCTCGACTGCGGCCTCGAGCCCACCCGCGGCACCGAGTCGCTGAACGGCGGCCTCGCGTGCTACGGCGTCTACGCCACCTCCGACGGCAAGTACCTGTCGGTCGGCGCGCTCGAGCCCAAGTTCTGGGTCGCCTTCAACGAGGCCATCGGCCGCAAGCCGGACATGTCCGAGCTCATCCTGCCGCCCGAGGGCCAGGATCGCGTGCGCGCCGAGATCCAGGCGATCCTCGTGACCAAGACGCGCGCCGACTGGGAAGCGGTCTTCGCGAAGGCCGACGCCTGCTGCGAGCCGATCCTCGAGCTCGCGGAGCTTGCGGATCACCCGCTGCACCGCGCTCGGCGCGTCTTCTTCGGCGTCGCCCACGACAAGGCCGGCGAGGTCCGCCAGGTGCGCACGCCGGTCGGCGAGCCGACCGCGCGCACGGTCGCTCCCGCACTCGGTCAGCACACCGACGAGGTGCTCGGCGAGTACGGCTTCGCGGCCGACGAGATCGCCTCGCTGCGGGCCGCGCGCGCCCTCGGCTGAGCAAAGGCTGCGCGCCGCGCGCGCCCTCGGCTGAAAGCAAGGGCACCGCGCCGCGCGCGGCGTAGACTTGTCGGCGAGTTGGCCTTCTCGCTCCCCCAGAGTGGCCTGTCCATCGACGGGCCCCACCTGCGCATCGGCCGCCCCGGCATCCCGGTCATCGCGCTCGACGCCCGCCTGTTCGACGACGCCGAGGCCGAGCGCGACCGCGGCGGGCTGGCCGTGGCCATGGGTGCCGCGTCGACCGGCGTCACCGCGCTGGCCGCGGCCATGGTGGGCGGCGCCGCGCTGGTGGTGCCGGCGCTGCTCGGCATCCTGACCACGGCCCGCGCCACCGCGTGGATGATCGGCGAAGGGCAGGGCAGCCTGCGCCTCGATCTCGGCCGCCTGCGCGTGGCGGTGCAGATCCACGACGGCCCGCGCGCGGCCGGGCGCGTCGCCGCCGCGCTGCGCCCGTGGACGCGCTCGGCGCCGCTCGCGGATCCGGCCGCCTACGAAGACGTGCGCCGCCGGCTCGACGCCGCGCTCGCCGGCCGGCCGCCGCCGCGCTCGAACGACGCGGCGAGCGCGCCGGTCGCGGTCGGCGAGGACCAGGTGCGCCTGGTCGGTGACTCGCTGCACGTGGGCGTGCGTTCGTTCCCGATCTCCCTGGTGCGTGAGCTCGCGCAGCGGGGTGAGAACTTGCCGCTCGACGGCGACGGCGCCGTGCAGGCGGCGCTGGCGCTGCTGGTCGTCGCCGCCGAGGAACGCAGCCAGCTGGTCGAGGAGCCGCGGGGGCTGCGCGCGCGCCTGGCCGCCTACGAGAAGTGGAGCGGCCGCGTCGCGAACCGATAGGCCGCGGACTGCTGCGTGGGCCGCTGCCGCTACGTGCCGAGGATCTTGCCGATGAGCGCGCGGAACTCGTGGATGTCGAACGGCTTCTCGACGAACGCGTCGCAGCCGGCGTCGATCGACGCCTGGGGCTCGTTCTGCAGCACATTCGCCGAGATCGCGACGATGTGCACCTTGGCGAGGGCCGGGTCGCGATCCGCGCGCAGCCGCCGCGCCACCTCGAAGCCGTTGATGCTGGGGATGTCCAGGTCGACGAGCACGAGCGCCGGCTTCTCGCGTCGCACCAGCTCGAGGCCCTCGCGGCCGTCCTCGACGCCGAGCACGCGGTAGAGGCCGGTCGACTCGAGCACGCGGCGCACCAGGTCCAGGTTCGCCGCGTTGTCCTCGATATAGATGATCGTTCGCACGGTCCCCGTTCCCGCCGTCGCTGAACCCGCCATCGCGCGCCATCATACTCGCTTATCGAATGCTAGAGTGAGCTCCGGATGGCCCGCCGCGTTGCCGTGACTCTCGTGATGTTCGTCACGGCCGTGCTGTCTGCCTCCGGCACCCTCGCCCATGCGCAGGGCGTGCCGCTCGAGGAAGATCCCGCCCAGGCCGATCGCACCCGCGCCGCGGTCGAGGACGATCCCACCTTCGGTCCGCGCGTCACGATCGAGCGCATCGACGTCGTGGGCAACGTGATCACCGCCGATCGTCTCATCCGCCGCGCGTTGCTCGTGCAGGAAGGCGACGTGCTGCGCTCCGGCGATCCACGTTTCCGCCGCTCGCGCTTTCGCGTGATCGCGCTCGGCTACTTCGTCGACGTGCAGATCCGCCTCGATCGTGGCGCCGAGCGCGGCAAGGTCGTGCTCACCGTCGAGGTCTGGGAGCGCGGCACGTTCATCCTCAACCGCGTCTTCCTGGGCGCTAGCGAGCTCACGCCGCTCTGGCTCGGGCTCGACGTCGGCGACGGCAACTTCCTGGGTACCGGGCTCACGGTGAGCGGCGCGTTCGTGTGGGCCAAGGCCGCCGACGTCTCGGAGGTCGAGGGCGCCGAGGAGCAGTGGGCGCTGCGCCTGCGCTACGGCGATCCCAGCATCTTCGGGCTGCCGCTCGCCGGCTCGGCCGCGTTTCTGTACAACCGCGCCAGCGAGCCCGAGCGCCGCGCCGCGCCGCCCGTCGGCGAGCCCGACGCGCCGGCCAACTTCACCGCGTTCAGCTACCGCCGGGCCGGCGGCATCGCGGGGGTCGGCTGGGACGTGACCCGCCAGATCAGCCTGCTCGCCGACGCGCGCCTCGAGCTCGTCGACGCCGACGCGTCCACGAGCGGCTGGCTGCTCGAGGGCGAGAGCCGGGTCGCGACGCTCGGCGTCGGGCTCGAGCGCGATACGCGCGCCGACCCGGTGCTGCCGCAGTCGGGCGGCTACGCGCTCGCCTACCTAGAGGCCGGCGGCGTCGCGCTCGGCGGCGACTACGGCTACGCGCGCGCGCGCGCGCGCTGGCAGCACTGGTTCCCGCTGCGCGGCGAGCGCCACGTATTCTCGCTCGCCGCCGGCGTCGGCGCGGTTTTCGGCGACGCGCCCGGCTTCGATCGGCTGCACGTCTCCGACTTCGATCGCCTGCTGCCGCCGCGGCCGCTCGATCTCTCGGTGTCGACGCAGCGACCGCTCGACGTCTTCGGCAAGAACTCGAGCGCGCCGCGCTACGGCACCTTCGGCGCGATCGTCGAGCTCGAGTACCGCTACCGGCTGTTCCGCCGCACGCGCCTGATCTACGGCGGCGATCTGTTCATCGGCGCGGGCGTGTTCGCGCTCTCGGGACCGCGGCCAACCGCGAGCGCCGGGGCGTCCATCCAGCTCGACGCCGACCGCGCCTTCGACCTGACCTTCGACCTCGGGCTGCGCCTCGACACCGAGGTCGGCATCTTCGAGCTGTCGTTCGCCAACGGGCTCGGACGGATCCCGCTGTGACGGGCCGGCGCCAACTGCTTTCGCTGGCGCTCGCGCTGCTGCTGGTGGTCACGCTCGCGGCGCCGCGCGTCGCGGCCGCTCAGGACGAAGACGACGTGGTCGTCCCGGAGCGCCCGTTCGGCTTCGCCGAGAAGGGCAAGTCGCTCACGATCACGCTCTCGTTCACCGATGTGTTCGACGCGAGGTTGCTGGAAGAGCTCGACTCCGGCATCACCACGACCATCGTGCTGCGCGCCTACGTGTACCGCGAGGGCGGCGAGGGCCTGCCGGTCTCGTTCGCCGCGGCGACCCTGCGCGTGGTCTACGACCTGTGGGCCGAGACCTACGAGATCCAGATCGACGATCCGCGCGGGCGCCGCAAGTACGTGGAAAGCTCCAAGGCCGAGGCGCTCAAGCGCGTGACCACGCTGGCAGCCTTCCCGGTCGCGCCGCTCGGCAAGCTCCCGATCGGGGAGATCCACTTCATCGGCCTCATCGTCGAGGTCAACCCGGTCTCGGAGGAGCTGCTCGCCGAGGTGCGGCGCTGGCTCGCGCGCGACGCCGACAAGCAGCGCGTGGGCGGCGAGTCGTCGTTCTTCGGCTCGTTCGTGTCGATCTTCGTGAACCCCAAGATTCCGGTGGCCGACCGCGTCCTGCGGCTGCGCTCGAAACTCTTCTACCGGCAGAAACGCTAGCCATGCGCCTGGGACTGCAAGGCAAGGTCGTCGTCGGGCTGCTCACGGTGGCGCTCGTGCCGCTCACCGTGGCGCTCGTGCTCGTGAGCGAGATCACGCAGGCGTCCGAGCGCGTCGCCACCGGCGAGGCCGCGCGCCTGCGCGGACCGCTCGAGCGCGCCAAGCTCGCGTACCGCGAGGCCGTGGTCGCGCGCAAGGAAGCCGACCGCGCGGCGGTCGCGCTGGCCGCAGCGCGCCCCGAGATCGCGCGCGCGTGCGACCGCGGGGTCCCCGAGGCCGAGGTGCGCGCGCTGCTGGCGACGCTCGTGGCCGCGGCGCCGCGCCTCGGTCGGGCCGCGCTCGAGGTCGCCGGCGTCGAGCGTGGCGTCAGCGAACGCGTCCACACGGAGCCCATGAGCGAGGTCGATCTCGAGGCGCCGGTGCCCGGCGTGGCTGGCTGCACGCTGCGCCTCCGCTACGGGCTGCGCGCCCGGCTGCTCGACGACCAGCAGGTGATCGCGGGGGCGCTGCGCGAGCAGCGCGTGCTCGGCGAGGTGCACCGCGCGCTGCCCCGCTCGTACTGGAACGCCTTTGCGCTGCTCTTCGGCGGCGTGGTCGCCGCGGTCACCGTGATCGCCATTGTGGTCGCGCGGCGGACGTCCCGGCGCATCGAGCGGCTGGCCGTCGCGACCTCGCGTGTCGCGGGCGGCGATCTCGAGGCGCGCGTCGACGTGACCGGCCGCGACGAGCTCGCCGACCTGGGCCACGCGTTCAACGGCATGGTCAACGACCTGCGGCGATCGCGCGCCGAGATCGAGTACCTGCAGAAGATCGGCGCGTGGCAAGAGGTCGCGCGCCGCCTCGCGCACGAGATCAAGAACCCGCTCACGCCGATCCAGCTCGCGGTGCAGCAGCTGCGCTCCAAGTACGACGGGCAGGACGCGCGCTTCCGCAAGATGCTCGAGGACGCCAGCGAGATCGTCACCGAGGAGGTCGCCGGGCTGCGCCGCCTGGTCGACGCGTTCTCGGGCTTCGCCAAGCTGCCGCGCGTCGAGCCCGCACTCCTGGATCTGGCGGTCGTCCTCGAGGAGGTCGCGCGCGATGCGCCCGCCGTCGAGCTCGAGCGTCCGGGCGCGCCGGTGCTGGTGGCTGGCGATCGGATGCTGCTCAAGCGCGCGCTCGTGAACCTCGTCGACAACGCGCACGAGGCGGGCGCCACGCGCGTGCGCGTGGCCTGGCGGCGCGCCGCCGACGACGCGGTCGTCACGGTCGACGACGACGGGCCAGGCGTACCCGCCGATGTGGCCGGGCGCATCTTCGACCCGTACATCACGACCAAGGAGCACGGCACCGGCCTCGGGCTCGCGATCGTGAAGAAGACGCTGCTCGAGCACGGCGGCGACGTCGTGCTCGACGCGGCGCGCTCGCCGCTCGGCGGCGCGCGCTTCGTGCTCTCGTTGCCGCACTCGGCCACCGCCGTCGCCTGAGCGCAGCGCGGTGGCCGCAGCGCGCGCGAGCGCAGGTCAGCTCACGTCAGGCCTGGGCGCGTTGATCGCGGGCGAGCCGCACGATCGCGTCCTTCTTGGCCAGCTTCAGCTTTTTCAGCTGAGCCCGCTCGATCTGCTCGGCGGGGGTGAGCGAGAGGTGTCGCTCCAACTCGGCCAGTCGCAGCTCCAGCGCACGGTGCTCGGCGCGCAGGGTTTGGAGGATCTGCTCGACGTCGCGGTTCAATGCCATCCATTACCCTCGCAGCGGTTTCTTTCACGGTAGCCCCGCCTCGGGGCAGCGGCAATGGGTGGCGGACGGAAAAAGTGCGTTGGTCACGCAGGTTTCACGTGTGTTTCAGCGGGGCGGGAATTTTACTTCGGCCTCGGAGAGGCGGATGTAGGCAGGGGTCGCCGTGGCCAGCTCGTCCTGGGCACCAGCCGCCCAGCGCAACGCAGCGATGCGCCCCACGGCCGGGGCGCTGGGCGTCGTGCGCGCCGCCGTCGGCACGGTGCCGAGCGCAGCTAAGCGCTCGGGCGCGACGACGATCCCGTCGCCGACGATGGTGATCGCGGCGCCGGCGGCGAGCTCGCGTATGCGCGTGACCAGCGCCTCGGGCGTGTGCACGGCCTCTTCGAGGAGCGGCACGGGTACGGCGTCGGCGGCGAGCCGGTAGAGCCCTGCGTAGACCTCGCCGCGGCGCGCGTCCATGACCGCGAGCGCGAGCCCGTCGGCGGGCGTGTGCGCCTCGGCCTCGAGGGCGAGCGCGGCGAGCGAGGAGATCCCCAGCAGCGGACGGGACAGCGCGAAGCAGAGGCCCTTGGCGGTCGCGAGCCCGATGCGCAGGCCGGTGAAGGAGCCCGGCCCGGCGCCGCACGCGAGCAGGTCGAGCGCCTTCGGCGTCACGCCGGCCGCGCGCAGCACCTCGTCGACGAGCGGCAGGAGCGCCTCGGAGTGGGGCGTCGCCAGCGCCTCCTGGAAGGCGACCACGCGCGAGCCGTCGAGCACCGCGGCGGAGGTGGTGAGCGTGGAGGTCTCGAGCGCGAGCAATAGGGTCATGGGCGATTCCAGATCATTGCAGCACGTAGCGGAGCACGTCGTTGCGCAGCGCCAGCACCGTCATGGATACGAGTACGAGCAGGCCGACAAGGAGCGCGGCCTCGCGGACGCGCGCGGAGACCTTGCGCCGCGAGGCGCCTTCGAGCGCGAACATCACCAGGTGGCCGCCGTCGAGGACGGGGATGGGCAGCAGGTTCAGCAGGCCCAGGTTGACCGAGATGAGCGCGATCATGAGCAGGAAGTAGTCCCAGCCCTTCTGCCCGCTCACCGACGCGATCCGGTACATCATGATCGGGCCGCCCACGCCCTCCTTGGGCGCCTCGCCGGCGAGCAGCGAGGCGAAGCCACCGGCGACCTCGGCGATGGTGCGGCCGGTGCGATCCCAGGCGTGGCCGGCGGCGTAGAGGACGCGGCCGTTGATGGGCACCATCTGGCCCTCGCCGGCGCGGAAGTCGTTCTCGGCGCCGAAGACCAGCTGCTCCTGCGCGTGGCCGTACTCGTCCTTCACGACGCGCCGCTCCTGGCGCAGCCGGGCCGACAGGCGCGATGCGCCGCCGCCGGGCAGCGCGCGCTGCCACGCGAGCTCGTGCTCGCCGCCGGGATCGGCCTGCAGGGCCTGATCGAAGCGCATCCAGCTCGAGACCGCGACCCCGTCGAGCGTGGCGATGAGATCGCCGCGCTGCAGGCCGGCGCGCTCGGCGGGCGAGCCGGGCTCGACGTCGGCGACGAAGAACTCGGCCGAGGCGAGCCCGGTGGCCACGCTCTTCTTGCCGTCCTCGCTGACGGCGAAGTCGGGCACGACGTCGGCGATCTCGGCGTCGTGCACGCGCACGTCGGCGAAGCCGAGCGCCGCGCGCGTGGGCCGCAGGTAGGCGAGGGGGACGCGCCGGGTGTGCCGGCGCAGCCGATCGGTCAGGACGGTCCAGCTCTCGATCGGCTCGCCGTCGACGGAGATCACGAGATCGCCCGTGCGCAGCCCGGCGCGCGCAGCCGCCGAAGCGGGATCCAGGATGCCGACGCGTGGCGGCAGCGGCGCCTGCGTCACGCCGATGAGGCCCTGCTCGCGCGCCTGTCCGCCGGTGCGCTGCCGCAACACGGTGCGCCGAGGCGTCACGTAGGTCGACAGCTCCTCGCCGGCGCGCGAGAGCGTCACGCGCACGGCGCGCTCGGCGTGGCTATCGATGTAGGACTCGAGCTCTTCCCAGGTGTGCACGCGGTCGCCGTCGACCGACAGCACCCGGTCGCCCGGGCGCAGCCCGGCGGCGGCGGCCGGGCTGTCGGGCATGACGTCGCCGATCACGGGCGCGGGCACCTCGGTGTGGCCGAGGAAGAAGCAGAAGTAGATGAGCAGCGGCAGGGCCAGGTTGGCGGCCGGGCCGGCGAACACGACGATGAGGCGGTGCCACAGCGGCCGCGCGCTGAAGGCCAGGTGCTGCTGCTCGACAGGCACGTCGTCGCCGGGATCCTCACCGCACAGGCGCACATAGCCGCCGAGTGGCACGGCGCCGATGCGGTACTCGGTGCCGCGCACGACCAGACGCACTAGCGTGGGCCCGAAACCGAGCGACAGGCGCACGATGCCGATGCCGAGCGCGCGCGCGGCGGCAAAGTGGCCGAGCTCGTGAACGGCGACCAGCACGCCGACGAGCAAGAGGAAGTAGATCACCGACATCCGTCGGGCAATTTCACCAAAAGCCCCCGTCAAGACAAGCCCTTTGTTCGAAAGCCAGGAACGCGGGTGCTATAGTCCGGGCGCATGGCGATCGATCGGGCCAACAAGAACGGCGAGCCCGACATCGAGGAGGTCCTCGACGATCTGACCGGGCGTATCGAGCGCCTGCGCGTGCTCTACGAGCAGTACTTCATGGGCATCGAGAAGATGCAGCCGACGACCGCGCGCAACGAGGTTGCGCGCAAGATCCTCGAGCTGCAGCAGCAGCAGATCCGCAACACCGGCATCCGCTACCGCTTCAACATGCTGATGCAGAAGTTCAGCGTCTACACCACCTACTGGAACCGCACGCTGCGCGCGATCGAGAACGGCACCTATTACCGCGACGTCGCGCGTGCCGGTCGCACGGCGGTGGCGCGTGGCAAGGACGTCCCCGACGAGGTGCTGCGCGCGCTGCCCGAGCGCATGCGCGCGAAGATCATGAAGGAGCGCGAGCAGCTCGCCGCGCGGCAGGCGAAGACCGCCGCGCTCGACGCGGCGGCGGGGGCGGCGGCGGGGGCGGG
>JBKJOI010000742.1:0-15776 GCA_046595695.1 Haliangiales bacterium
GGCGCGTCGGCGCGAACCTCAACCGCTTCACCGACGCGGTGGCCGAGCACTTCCCCGAGGGCACGCGGGGGTCGCGCCCGCAGGGCGGCTTCGTCCTGTGGGTCGAGCTGCCCGGCAACGTCGGCGCGCTCGATCTCTACGGCGCCGCGCTCGAGCGCGGCATCTGCATCGCGCCGGGGCCGATCTTCTCGGCCAAGGGCCGCTTCCCGGGCTGCATCCGGCTAAATTGCGGGCACCCGTGGTCTGACGTGATGGAGCGATCGGTGCGCACACTCGGCCGGCTGGCCTCCGAGCGGGTCTGAGCGCCGCGCTTCTTTTTGATCCTCGCCACCGTCGGCAACCAAGGCGCGCGCGCAGGCCGCGGCGTTTTTTGTCTTGACGCGGACGCGTCATTATTGAAAATGAAAGTCAACTTCATGTCGCGAGCCACGCAACGAACGAGCATTCCAGCAGCGGCTGTCGGCGCCTGCGGCGCACCCGGCAGCGACGTCCGCTGCCTGTGCGGCAGCCTGGTCGCCCGTTTGGTGCCGGGCGGAGTCGAGATCAAGTGCCGCCGGTGCCAGCGCCTGGTCCAGCTGTCGCTCGAGCCGGACGGCGATCCGGAACCTCCGCGACCCTGACCTCGCCGACGACGACAGCAAAGGCCAGAGGCAACCAGCCCAGAGCCCGTACCGGAAACCTCCGGTGCGGGCTCTTCGCATTTCGGGACGAAGGAGAAGACGCGCATGCACGAGACCACGCGGACCTACGGCGGACCATCGATCATCGTCGCACCCGACGGCACCGTGCACGTGCGCGTGCACGCGACCACGCTGCACTTGCACAGCGCCGAGTTCATGGAGCTGGTGACCAAGGCGCTCGACGCGCTCGCGATCGTCACGCGCATGGCCCGGCAGACCGGTTCGAACGGCGGGCTCCAGTGAGGGGCTCGGCGGTCGTGGCGGCGCCGCGCCGTCCGCTGCGCGCCGCGCCGCCGCGCGTGCTGCGGGCGCTCGTCGCGCTCGCGCTCGACCACCGCGAGCGCGCCATCGTCCTCGATGCGCTCGGCGTGCCCGGCGCGCTGGCCTGGCGCGAGGGCCGCTCGCTCGAGGGGCTCCTCGAGCACGCCGCACTCGTCGACGGCGGGCTCGAGCTGCTCGAGGCGGTGCTGCGCGGCGAGCTCGCGGCCAAGGCGGCACCCGCCGCGCGCGGCTCGGCGGCGCTGGTAGTCGCGTGGGAGGAAGCCCGGGAGGGCTCGCCGCGCGCGGCCGCCGCGCTGCTGTTCGGCGTGGCCACCTCGGAGGGCTGGCTGATGCGTCGGCTCGAGCAGCGGATGCTCGAGGATCTGGACGCCCGGTTGTGGCGGGTCGTCTGCGCGGTCAGGCCACGCGGCCGGGCGTTCGTGCCCGCGCGCGCGGCCGTGCTGGAGACGGTCCGATGATCACGGCCGCGTGCATCCGTCGACCGCTCGCGGGCAGCGAGCAGTGCATCGTCGAGGAGTGTGGCTGCGGCGCGATGCACGTGACCATCGGCGCGATCACGCTGCGGCTGTGCCCGAGCACCGTCGCCGACGTGACGACGACCCTGAACGAGGCGATGCAGAAGTGGGCGCTCGCGCAGCTGGGCGGCCGGGCGGGCACGGGGCGCGCGGCGCGCGGCGAAGGCGCCAGCTCGTGAGACCCGCAGCGACGTTCCACCCCGCCCCGATCGACCTCCACGCCACGAAGGGAGCGACGCGATGAGCTACGAGATGAGGATGGAGCAGGTCCGCCGCGAGCGACCCGGCGAGCTGAAGCAGCGCCTTGCCGAGCTCCGCGCCGCGCATCCGAGGACGCGCCTTCGCGACGCTGCCGACGAGCTGGGCGTGAGCGAGGCGGAGCTCGTCGCCACCGGGATCGGCGAGACCACGACGCAGCTGTCCGGCGAGTGGGCCGATCTCGTGCGCATCTTGCCGACGCTGGGCCGCTGCATGGCGCTGACGCGCAACCCGCAGGTGGTGAGCGAGGTGCGCGGCGTGTACGGCGGCGTGCGGATCCAGGGCGTCACGGGCCAGGTCGCCGGCAAGGCCATCGATCTGCGGCTGTTCCTGCGCGCGTGGCGCCACGGCTTCGCGGTCGAGGAGCCGGGTCCGGGCGGCCCGAGGCGCAGCCTGCAGTTCTTCGACGCGAGCGGCGCCGCGGTGCACGCGGTGTTCCTCGAGCCGGAGGGCTGCGCGGAGGCGTTCGACAACGTCCGCGTCGCGTTCGCGGCGGCCGAGCAGGACGCGCTTCTGTCGGTGGAGCCGGCCCCGGCGCCCCCGATGGAGCGCCCGGACGTCGAGGTCAACGGCGAGGCGCTGCGCGCGCGCTGGGACGCGATGCGTGACACCCACGAGCTCTTCCCGCTGCTGCGCGAGCTGCGCGTCACGCGGCCCCAGGCGCTCCGCCTGGCGGGCATCGCGCGCGCCCGCGTGGTCGGCAACCACGCGCTCGGCCAGGTGCTCGACGAGGCCGCGCGCGCGGGCGACCGGCTGATGCTGTTCGTGGGCAGCCCCGGCGTGCTGCAGGTGCGCTCGGGCCAGCTGGTGCGCGTGGAGCGCGCGGGACCCTGGCTGAGGGTGCTCGATCCCGAGTTCAGCCTGCACGTGCGCGAGGACCGGATCGCCGCGAGCTGGGTCGTCAAGAAGCCCACGACGAGCGGGCTGGTGACGTCGCTCGAGCTCTTCGACGCTGATGGTGAGCCGATCCTGCTCGTGCTCGCGGCGCGCGACGACCGGGCGAACGAGCCGGACCCGGGCTGGTGGCGCGAGCGGCTGGCGCGGCTCGGGCCGACGGCGTTACCGGAGGCGCCCGGGGCAGCCGAGTCGTCGCCGCGGCGCGACCGGGCGGGTGCATCGTGAAGCGCGGATTCTCCCTGGCGCTCGTGGTCGCGGGCGCGGGCGTCGTCCTGCTGGGCGCGCTGGCGTCGTGCGGCGGCGCCGGCGGAGCGCCGCGGCCGCGCGCGGCCTTCGAGCAAATGCGCGACGTCGACGTCGACGTCGACGTCGAAGGTGGCGTCGCGCCACCAAGGTTAGGCCCACGCCCGGGGCAGGGGCCGCGCGCGCTCGTGCCCGCGCTCCACCCCGGGGTCGTGTCACGGGCCAGCAAGTGATGGCGTCGATCGGGGAGAGTGTGCGTGCCATGGCGCATCCCCTTGCGCAGAGACCGCCCGTGCTAGGTCTCCTCGTTGCGCTCCTCCTGATCGGCGTCGTCGTCTCCACCGGAGTGGGCGCGGTCAGCCTGTCGCCTGGTCAGGTGCTCGCGCTCCTGGCGCGGCCGCTCGGGCTCGAGCTGCCCTGGGCCGTCGAGCCCGGCGACGCGGCGGTGTTCTTCAGCATCCGGCTGCCGCGCGTGCTGCTCGCGGTGCTGGTCGGCGCGTCGCTGGCGAGCTCGGGCGCCGCGCTGCAGGGCCTGTTCCGCAACCCGCTCGCCGACCCCGGGCTGGTCGGGGTGTCGAGTGGCGCGGCGCTCGGCGCGGTGGCGGTGATCGTGCTGGGCGACCGGCTCGGCGTCCCCGCCGCGGTGCGGGCGTGGCTGCTGCCGGGCGCGGCGTTCGCGGGCGGGCTGGTGACCACCATGCTGGTGCTGCGGCTGGGACGCATCGAAGGCCGCACCTCGGTCGTGGCGCTGTTGCTCGCCGGGGTCGCGGTCACCGCGCTGGCCAGCGCGGCCACCGGCCTCGTGCTGTTCGTGGCCGACGACGCACAGCTGCGCAGCGCCACGTTCTGGTCGATGGGCAGCCTGGGTAACGCCACCTGGGGCATGCTCACCGCGGTCGCCGCGCCGATGCTGCTGGCAATCCTCGCGCTGCCGCGGCTCGCGGGCGCGCTGGATCTGCTCCTGCTGGGAGAGGCCGAGGCGCGCCACTCGGGCGTGCGCGTGGAGCGGGTGAAGCTCGCGGTGATCGTCCTGGTGTCGCTGGGCGTGGGCGCCGCGGTGGCGGTCTCCGGCGTGATCGGCTTCGTCGGGCTGCTGGCGCCACACCTGGTCCGGCTGTGGGCCGGGCCCGGGCACCGCGTGCTGCTGCCTGGCGCCGCGCTGGTCGGCGCCGTGCTGCTGCTGCTCGCCGACGCCACCGCGCGCACCATGGTCGCGCCCGCCGAGCTGCCCATCGGCATCCTGACCGCGCTGGCGGGAGCGCCGCTCCTGCTGGTGCTGCTCGGTCGCGCCGTGCGCGGAGAGGGTCAGCCATGATCACCGGATACGATCTGACGCTGCGGCGTGGCCGCCGCGACATCGTTGCCGGCGTCACCATCGAGCTCGCGCCCGGGTCGCTCACC
Organism: Haliangiales bacterium; assembly: GCA_046595695.1. Classification (GTDB taxonomy): domain Bacteria; phylum Myxococcota_A; class Polyangia; order Haliangiales; family SHYZ01; genus JBKJOI01. Next base: position 4,277 of record JBKJOI010000742.1, read on the forward strand.
GCGCTGGTCGGCCCGAGCGGCGCCGGCAAGTCGAGCCTGCTCCGCCTCCTCGCCGGCGACCTGTACCCGAGCCGTGGCTCGGTCGCGCTCGATGGCCGCTCGACCGCCTGGTACGGCCCGCTCGGGCTGGCGCGGCGGCGCGCGGTGTTGCCCCAGGACGCCCCGCAGGACGCTCCGTTCACCGTGCTCGACGTGGTGCTGCTCGGACGCGCGCCGCATGGTGACGACCGCACGCCGGCTGGCGAGACCATGGCCCGGCGCATGCTGCTCACGGTCGGGCTGGCCGGCCTCGAACGGCGCCGCTACCCGACGCTCTCGGGCGGCGAGCGCCAGCGCGTGCAGCTCGCGCGCGTGCTCGCGCAGCTCGAGCGGCCCGGCGACGCGTCGCCCGGCTACCTGTTCCTCGACGAGCCGACCTCGAGCCTCGACCTCGGCCACCAGCAGCGCGTGCTCACGCTCGCGCGCGGCGTCGCTCGCGACGGCGGCGGCGTGCTCGCGGTGCTGCACGATCTGTCGCTGGCCGCGCGCTACGCCGACCAGGTCGTGCTCATGTGTGAAGGTCGCGTCTTCGCCGACGGGCCACCTGCCGCGGTCCTGAGCGCCGGCAACCTGGACGCCGCCTTTGCCTGTCAGACCCTCGTCTTCGAGCTCGACGGCCGGATTGCCTCGATCCTGGCCGCCGATGGCAGCTCCGGGAACGCTTGACACAAGATGAATCTGAAAGTAACTTTCAATTTCAGTAAGACTCGTTGATTGATTCATCGCTGGAGGAATATCCGTGGCTCGCCTTCCGACCTTCCGTCTCTCGATCCACGCCGCTCGCGCCGCCCTGTTCGCCGCTGCGATGACCGTCACGCTCGCCGCCTGCGGTGACGACGACGACGCCCCGCCGGCCGGGCTCACCGACGCGCCGCCGGTGATCGCGCAGTACGCCGTGATCGTGCACGCGAGCTACGACGACGCGCTGACCGGCGCGACCGCGCTGCGCACCGCGCTCGCGGCGCTGGTGGCCACGCCCTCCGACGCCACGCTCGAAGCCGCGCGCACCGCGTGGATCGCGGCGCGCGTCGCCTACCGCCAGACCGAGGTCTACCGCTTCTACGGTGGCCCCATCGACGCCGCCGCCGACGACGTCGAGATCCGCCTGAACTCATGGCCGCTCGACGAGGTCTACATCGACTACGTCGCTGACGACGCCGACGCCGGCATGATCAACGATCTGATCGGCGCGCCCAATCTCACCGCGCTGGTCCTCGCCAACGCGAACATGGCGGGCGGCGAGTCGAACGTTTCGCTCGGCTACCACGCCATCGAGTTCCTGCTCTGGGGCCAGGACATCGCCGCCGAAGGCCCGGGCACGCGCCCGTTCACCGATTACGTGGTGGGCGAGGGCGGCTCCGCCGCCAACCAGGCGCGCCGAGGCGAGTACCTGCTGGTCACCGCCGACGTGCTGATCGAGGATCTCACCGCGGTGCGCGACGCGTGGGCGCCGGGCGCGACCAGCTACGCGGCCGAGTTGGTCGCCGCGACGCCCACCGATGCGCTCGCGCGAATGCTGACCGGCATCGGCGCCATGTCGGCGTCGGAGCTCTCGGGCGAGCGCATGCTCACCGCGTACGAGAACAAGGACCAGGAAGACGAGCACTCCTGCTTCAGCGACACCACGCTCGACGATATCGCCGGCAACCTGCAGGGTATCGAGAACGTCTATCTGGGCAGCTACGGCACGCTGAGCGGCGCCGGCATCGACGACCTGGTCGCCGCGCGCGACGCTGAGCTCGACACCAAGATGAAGGCGAGCCTGGCCACCGCGAAGGCCGCCGTGGCCGCGATCCCGGGCCCGTTCGACCAGGCGATCCTCGGCCCGGATACCGCCGATGGCCGCGTGAAGGTGCTCGCCGCGGTGCGCGCCGTCCAGGATGTCGGCGCTGTCGTCGTGGAGATCGCGACCGCGCTCGGCATCGAGATCAACGTCGACCTGTGATGCGCACGGCCGTACCCATCGCCCAGGTGCTCGCGGCGCTCGCCGCGGCCGCATGCTCCGAGAGTGACGACGGCACCGACGCGTTCGAGCCGGGAGAGGAGCTGCCCGGCGGCGACGTCACCGTGAACGACGTCACCGTGAACGCCTACTCGCACGCGGCGCCGACGCTGGTCGGCGAGCGGCGCGACGCCTTCTTCGTCGGCAACTCCTTCTTCAACCGCTCCTGGGTGATCGCGCCGTCGTCGACCAGCGGCGTCGACGGCCTGGGCCCGACGTTCAACGCGCGCTCGTGCACCGCCTGCCACACCAAGGATGGCCGCGGACGGCCGCCCGAGGGCGACGAGCCCATGTTGTCGATGCTGCTCCGCCTGTCGATCCCGGGCACCGACGAGCACGGCGGGCCGCTCGGCGATCCGATCTACGGCGGGCAGCTGCAGAACGACGCCATCCCGGGCGTGCCGGTCGAGGGCCGCGTGATCATCACGTGGCAGGAGCAGCCGGGCGCCTACGCCGACGGCGAGCCCTACTCGCTGCGGCGTCCCAGCTACAGCTTTGCGGAGCTCGCGTTCGGCCCGCTCGCCGAGGGCATCCTGTACTCACCGCGGGTCGCGCCGGCCAACTTCGGGCTCGGGCTGCTCGAGCTGGTGCCCGAGGCCGACCTGCTGGCGCGGGTCGACGCCGACGACGCCGACGGCGACGGCATCAGCGGCCGGGCCAACGTGGTCTGGGACGCCGCCGCGGGCGCGTCGGTTTTCGGACGTTTCGGCTGGAAGGCCAACCAGCCGAGCATCGCTCAGCAGACCGCGGGCGCCTTCCTGGGCGACATCGGCGTCGAGTCGTCCCTGTTCCTGGCGCCCAACTGTCCGAGCCCGCAGCTCGACTGCTCGGCCGCGCCCGGCGGCGGCGCGAGCACCGGCGCCCCCGAGATCGACGACGAGAAGCTCGCCGCAGTCGTCTACTACGGGCGCACGCTCGCGGTGCCGGCGCGCCGCGACCACCAGGACCTGATCGTGCTGCGCGGCAAGCGCATGTTCCGCGAGGCTGGCTGCGCGTCCTGCCACGTGCCGACCCTGCGCACCGGCTCGGGCTCGGGCCTTGCCGCCGAGCTGCCCGAGCTCGCCGGGCAGACCATCTGGCCGTACACGGATCTCCTGCTGCACGACGTCGGCGTCGACCTCGCCGACGGACGCCCCGACTTCCTCGCCGACGGGCGCGAGTGGCGCACGCCGCCGCTGTGGGGCCTCGCCGTGCTCGAGGCGGTGAGCGGCCACATGCTGCTGCTGCACGACGGCCGCGCGCGCGGCGTCGCCGAGGCGATCCTGTGGCACGGCGGCGAGGCCGAAGCGGCGCGCGAGGCCTTCCGCGCGCTGCCGGCTCCGGATCGCGCGGCGCTCGTGCGCTTCGTGGAGTCGCTGTGAGCGCTGCTTGCGTGAGCGCTGCTTGCGTGAACGCTGCTTGCGTGAACGCTGCTTGCGTGAGCGCTGCTTGCGTGAGCGCGTCGCGGCCGTGAGCGCTCCCACGGCACCGACCTGGCGTTCGTACGCGTTTGTCTCGGCGCTCGCGGCCATCCTCTCGTTCGGCGCTTGCGAGCCGATCACGCTCGGCGACGGACCACGCAAGCAAGTGCTGCGCGACGCCGCAGAGCACGTGATCCTGCCCACGTACGAGGATCTCGCGGCGCGCGCGGCCGAGCTGCACACCGCGGTGCAGGCGCTGGCCGCGACGCCTTCCGCGACCGCGCTCGCCGCCGCGCAGGCCGCCTGGCGCGCCGCGCGCACGCCGTGGATGCACGCGCAGGCGTTCCGCATCGGGCCCATCGTCGATGCGCTCTACGACTCGCGCCTGGATCAGTGGCCGGTGGAAGCCGCTCAGATCGAGGCGCTGGTCGCCGGCGAAATGGTCATCGACGACGCCTTCGTCGACGCGCTGGGCGCGAGCCGCAAGGGTTTCCACGCGATCGAGCACCTGCTCTTCGACGCCGCCGGCGGCGACGCCGCGGTGCTCGCGCGCCTCACGACCGACGCGCGCGCGGCGCGGCGCCTGGCGCTCGTGGTCGTCTACGCCGAGGATCTCGCGCAGGGTGCCGACGCGCTGCGCGCCGCCTGGGCGCCCGGCGAGGGCGACTACCTGACCCGCTTCGTCGAGATCGGCAGCCCCGAGGCGGCGTTCATGAACATCAAGGCGGCGGTCGACGCGCTGGTCAACCAGAGCGTGTTCCTGAGCGAGCTGGTCGCGGTCGGCAAGCTGGGCAAGCCGATGGGCAAGCAGTCAGGCGGCGAGCCGCGGCCCGAGCTCGAGGAGAGCGCACCGTCGGATCAGTCGCTCGACGATATGCTCGCGAACCTGGCCGGGCTGCGCGCGATCTACGAGGGCTCTGGTGCGGGCCAGGGGCTCTCGCGCCTGGTCGTCGAGGCGCGTCCGGCGATCGACCGCCAGGTGCGCACCGATCTGGCCGCCGCCGAGGCCGCGCTCGCCGCGATCCCCCGGCCGCTCGCCGCGGCCTTCCTGGCGCACGCGCCCGAGCTCGAGATCGCGTACGCCGCCGTGAAGGCGCTGCAGGCGACGCTCGCCACCGAGGTCGTCGCGGCGCTCGGCGCGACGCTCTCGTTCAACGACAATGACGGCGACTAGCAGCGCGGCGCCGAAGCCGACGGCCACGCCCGCGGCGGTACAGGCCGCGCGCGCCGCGCTCACGCAGCGCGTGCCCGCGGCCTCGTTGCACGCGTTCCGCGTCTTCTTCGGCGTGCTCATGATCGTCGCGGTCGCGCGCTTCTTCGCGAACGGCTGGATCGACGAGTACTTCCACGCGCCGACGCACTTCTTCCACTACTGGGGCTTCGCGTGGGTGAAGCCCTGGCCGGCGCCGTGGATGCACGTGCACTTCGCGGTCATGGCCGCGCTGGCGGCGTGCGTCGCGCTCGGCTTCCACCCCCGCGTGGCGGCGGCGGCGTTCGGCCTGCTGTTCGCCTATGCGCACCTCTGCGACAAGACCAACTACCTGAACCACTACTATTTGATCGTGCAGGTGAGCTTCCTGATCGCGCTCTTGCCGGTGGGCGCGCGCGACCAGACGGTGCCCGCCTGGACGCTCTGGGCGGTGCGCGCGCAGGTCGGGCTGGTGTACTTCTTCGGTGGCGTCGCCAAGCTCGGTCCCGACTGGCTGCTGCACGCGGAGCCGCTCACCACCTGGCTGCGCGCGCACGAGGACTTCCCGCTGCTCGGCGCGGCCTTCCAGGTCGCGTGGGTGCCGCATGTGGCGTCGTGGGCGGCGGCCGCGTTCGATCTCACGATCGTGGGCTTCCTGTGCTGGCGGCGCACCCGCTTGGCGGCGTTCGTGGTGCTGGTGGCGTTCCACCTGATGACCGTGCAGCTCTTCCATCTCGGTCTGTTCCCATGGCTGATGATCGCGTTCTCCACGGTGTTCTTCGCGCCGGCGTGGCCCGCGCGGTTCTGCTGGCCGCGTGCGGCCGTGACGCCGCCGTCCGCGCCCACGCCCGCGCTCGCGCAGCCCGCGTTCGCGCGCTTCGCTCGTGTCGTGCCGGCCGTGCTGGCGGCGCACCTCGTGTTGCAGGTGCTGGTCCCGTGGCGCTCGGTCGCCTATGCCGGCGATCCGCTGTGGACCGAGCAGGGCTTCCGCTTCGCGTGGAAGGTCATGCTCATGGAGAAGAGCGGCGTCGTCGAGCTGCACGTGCGCGAGCCGGCGACCGGGCGCACGTGGGTGGTGCCACCGACCGACTACTACACGCGCTACCAGGCGTCCATGATGGCCACGCAGCCCGACATGATCCTCGAGGCGGCGCACGTCGTCGCCGCCGACTTCCGCGCGCGCGGCGTGCGCGATCCACAGGTCACCGTGTCTGCGCTGGTCTCGCTGCACGGCCGGCCGCGCGCGCGCCTCATCGATCCCGACGTCGATCTCGCCCGCGAGCGCGACGGCCTGGCCGCCGCGTCGTGGATCTTGCCCTTCCCGACTGGAACCCGACCATGATCCCGAGAAGCCTGCTCGTCCTCGCCCCGATCGTCGCCGTCACCGCCGCGGCGACGCCCGCGCACGCCAACCCCAAGGCCTTCCCGTTCACCTACGGCACGAGCACCATGCCCAAGGGTGGCCTCGAGCTCGAGCAGTACATCGACACCATCCCGGTGCGCGTGGCACGCGAGCTGCCCGACGGCACGCAGGAGGCGGTGCTCACGCCCCGCTACGTGCTGCAGACCGAGTTCGAGTACGGCCTGACCGACTACATGGACGTCGGCTTCTACGTGGTGTTCCGGCAGGGCGCGAGCGCCACCACGCCGTTCCTGCGCTTCCAGGGCACCAAGCAGCGGGTGCGCTTTCGTTTCGCGGATCCGGGCGCGTGGCCGGTCGACGTCGGCGCCTACCTCGAGATCGCCGAGTTCCACGACGAGATCGAGCTCGAAGAGAAGATGCTCTTCCAGCGCCGCCAGGGTCCGCTGCTGCTCGCCGCCAACCTGTGGGTCGAGCAGGAGTACTACTTCATCGACGATCTGTGGAAGTTCATCTACAACCCGAGCGTCGCCGCGTCCCTCGAGCTCGACCCGCACGTGACGCTCGGCCTCGAGTACTGGACGCGCGGGCGCTTCGACTCGGTCGAGGGCGTGACCGGCGAAGACGACACCTCGGCGGGCGCGAAGCACTACCTGGGCCCGACGCTGCTCTTGCAGGGCGGCGAGTACTGGCTGTCGCTCGGCGCGTACCTGCGCGTGGACGGCCTGGGCGAGGCCACCAGCGTGGGCGACGGCTTCGGCCGGCTCTGGGTGCGTGCGATCGTGGGGCTCGGGCTGTAGACGGCGACGGATCGGAGCGTGGGGCCCGAGCTGTAGCTGCTAGGATCTCGACGTGGCCGAGCCTCCTGTACCCGACGACCGCGGCTGGCTCCATCGCCTCGGCTTCGGCGACTGGATGCGCGCGGCGTTGCACGAGCTCGACACCAGCTATGCGAAGCTGCGCCGGCGCCAGCACCGCGAGGGCCTTGCGCACGCGCGGCGCTCGGCGGGCATGGGCCTGAACGCGCTCCTCTGTGTCGAGTTCGACGCAGGCTACGGCCGCACCTACGTGGAGCACTTACGCGCCCTAGCCGCCGACGCCCGTGCGACGCCCGAGGCGCACGCGGCCGCGCGCCGGCTGCTCGACGCGCCCGAGCGCGTGGAGCTGGTCGTGCTGGGCACGGGACCGGTCGACCTCGCGGATGCCGCCAAGGCGGTGCTCGTGTGGGTCGCAGACCGTCTGCCGCCGGAGTGAGCCGCGCGCGCCGCGTGCGCCGCGCGCGCCGCGCGCGCCGCCGTGGCATACTGCTCCGTCGGGGGTTGCCGGTGCAGATGATGACGGTTCGGGTCGCGTCGGCGGCCCTCGTGCTCGCCACGCTGCTGTGGGCAGGTCGCGCCGGAGCGCAGGAGCGGGGGGCGCCGCGCGCGCGGGTGACCGAGGTGCGCGCCGGTAACACCAACGGCGTGGAGTTCGGCCTCTTCCTGGGCGCGCACGGCTTCTCCCCGGACACCACGCTCGGGCGCATCACGCTGCTCGATCCGCTGACCGGCGAGGCGGAGTCGATCAACACCACGCCCGGCACCGGCGTGCCGCTCGGGCTGCGTCTCGGCTTCCGCTTCGAGCCGCGCGTCGCGCTCGAGCTCGAGGGCGAGGTGCAGGCGGTCGACACGCGCGATCAGCGCGGCAACGGCGCGGTCTTCGGCTACCGCGTGAACCTCATGTGGCGCCTAGCCGGCGCGTCGTCGCAGTTCCGGCCCTTCGTGCTCGCTGGCATCGGCGCGCACACGTCCATCCTGTCGCGCAGCCTGGACACCGACACCGACACCGCGCTCGCCGGCACCTTCGGTGGCGGGCTCGAGCTGGCGTTCACGCGCGAGTGGGCGCTGCGCCTCGACGTGCGCACGCTGGTCGGCGCCGGCGCCGGTGACGCGCCGTACGCCGCCGACTTCGAGGTGCTGATCGGCTTCTGCTTCTCCGGGCGCGGCGCCTGCGGCTTCGAGCCGCGCGGCCTGATCGAGGACGGCATCGGCGACGGCGGCCCGCCGCAGCGCGACTCCGACGACGACGGCGTCTTCGGCGATGCCGATCGCTGCCCGGTCACGCCCGAGGACGCCGACGGCGTCCAGGACGCCGACGGCTGCCCTGACATCGACGACGACGGCGACGGCATCGTCGAGATCGACGACCGCTGCCCGCACGAGGCCGAGAACAAGAACGGCTGGGAGGACGCCGACGGCTGCCCCGAGGTGCTGCCCGAGGGGCTCGCGGCCTTCGACGGGATCGTGCCGGGCCTCCGCTTCCGCCCGGGCACCGCCGGCCTCGACTCGAGCTCGTTCGACACGCTCGACGCGCTCGCTGCCGGGCTGAAGGAATACCAGGACCTGCGCGTCAAGATCATCGTCCACACCGCGCGCACCGCGCCCGATCGGATGCTGCAGAAGACCTCCGACGAACGCGCCGAGGCGGTGCGCCAGTACCTTCTCGACAAGGGCATCGACGGCGGGCGCATCGAGGCCATCGGCGTCGGCGCCGATACACCGGTGGCCAACAACGACACCGCCGAGGGGCGCGAGCAGAACGAGCGCGTCGAGATCCGCTTCGTGCCCGCCGACTAATCATCGGACTAGGGTAGGTTCGGCCGATGGACCGCGAAGTCCCCCGCACCACCAGCGACGAGATCCGTCTATACATCCGAACCTACTACTCGCTGCTGCGCAGCTCGGGCGACGTCTGGGTGCGCGCCTTCGAGGAAGCGCACGCCTACAGCGACTCGAGCCTGCACGCGGGCGCGCGCGCGCCCGAGCCCGACGTCGCCGCGTTCGCCTACAGCGCGGCGCGCCTGCCCGCTTGCATGCACCTGGTCGAGCGGCTGGTGCTCGGCCAGGCGCACGAGCAGTTCGAGGCCGCGGGCGCCGGCGTGCAGGCATGGGAGCGGGTGCGCGCGCGCGGCCGCCGGCGCCCGATGCGCTGGGACGGCGCCGGGCAGCTCGCGGTGTTCGTGACCTCGACCAGCGACATCGACGACCTCGTGCCCATGGTCACCGCGTACCAGATCGAGTGGAACAAGCTGCACGACCTGCTCGCCGGCACGCCGCTCGGCCAGAGGCTCGTCGCGGCGGCGCCCGGGCAGGAACTCGAGCCCGATCCCGAGGAGCTGGGCAAGACGCTGCAGCTCGACGCCGCCGGCGTGGAGACGCTGCGCCAGGCGCTCGGCGCCTCGTGGCGCGCGGGCCTGGCCGCGGTCGCGCGGCGCGGCTCGGATCTGCGCATCCGTCTGCTCGCCGGCACCATGTCGCAGTACCAGCGCGCGGCGCAAAGGTGGTGGAGCGGCGTCGAACCGGGTTACGTGCGCGACGTCAAGCCGCGGCGCCGGCCGGTGTACTTCGTGTCGTCGAACACGCACGCGCTGCCCAACCTGCTCGCCGGCTGGGGGCGGGCGCACCTGGACGGGCTGCGTGCCTTCGCGCGCGAGCAGAACCCCGAACGCCTGGGCGACGCGCTCGAGGCCGCGATCCAGCGCGGCGATCACCACGAGGCCGCCAGCATCGGCTACTACCTGTCGGGCACCTACCTGCGCGCCGGCGGCCCCGAGCGGCTCGCCGAGGTGCAGGAGTGGGACGCCGCGCACGGCATCCACACCTACGAGTCGCCCGGCCACATCGACGTGACCGTGCAGACGGTGGAGCTGGCGGCGCTGCGGCCGGACAGGATCGACGCGCGTGCGCACGTGCCCGGCCTGAGCGCGCTCGCGCAGAGCAACGCGGTGATCGTGAACATCGACTACCCGCTGGGGATGGCGGCGTACCACCACCTGTCGCGGCTCGCGCAGGGCGTGGGCGAGCTGCGCGGGATCTACGTCATGGGCAAGGCCGCGACCCTGAACGGCCGGGTTGGCGACGTGATGATCTCGAACGCCGCGCACGACGAGCACTCGCAGAACACCTACCTGTTCCGCAACTGCTTCACCGCCGCCGACGTGCAGCCGTGGGTTCGCCAGGGCACCGTGCTCGACAACCAGAAGGCGCTCACGGTGAGGAGCGCATTCCTGCAGAACCGCGATTACATGGGCGTGTTCTACAAGGAGGGCTACACCGTGCTCGAGATGGAGGCCGGCCCATACCTGTCGGCGATCTACGAGCTGGTGAACCCGAACCGGCATCCGCAGGACGAGATCGTTCACCTGTCGAACCAGACGCCGTTCGACGTGGGGCTCTTGCACTACGCGTCGGATACGCCGTACTCGCGGAGGCAGAGCCTGCTGTCGAAGAGCCTGTCGTACTTCGGCGTGGAGAGCACGTACGGCTGCATGCTCGCGATCGTGCGGAAGATCTTCGAGACGGAGATCGCGACGATGGAGCGCGAGGGGCGGTAGGGCGCAGCGCGGGAGGCGCGGCGCGGATCAGAAGGCGAGGATCTGTTCGACCTGCTTGAGCAGGTTGATCCGGCGCGCGACGATCGGCGACGAGCCGTCGAGCAGGCGCTCGGTCTCGGCGAGCACGTCGGCGATGGGCACCGCGTTGACCGCGTGATCCGGTGTGGCCTGGCCGTGCTGGCCGGCGACGTCCCAGCCGAGCATGACGTCGTTCATGCCGCGTTCGGCCGCGAGCACCGCGGCGAAGCCCAGGCGCTGCGCGATCAGGCGATCCATGGCGCTGGGGTTGCCGCCGCGCACCACGTGGCCGAGGATGGTCTCGCGCAGATCGACGCCGGGGGCGTCGTCGGCGAGCGTCTCGCGCAGGCGCTCGGCCAGGCGTAGCGTGGGGATCGCGAAGCCTTCCGACTTCACGATGAGCGCGCGCTTGCGGTCGCGCCCGGGCGCGAAGCAGCGGCGCAGCACCAGGCGCAGGCGCGCGACCACCTCGTCCTCCGAGATCTGCTCCTCGCCGAAGAGCACCGCGTCGGCCTCGGCGGCGATGCCGGCGCGCATGGCCAGGAAGCCGCAGCGGCGGCCCATGACCTCGACCAGGAAGGCGCGGTGGTGGGCGCGCGCGGTGTCGGAGATGCGGTCGCAGGCCTCGACGATGGTATTGACCGCGGTGTCGACGCCGATGGCCAGGCCGGTGTGGCCGACGTCGTTGTCGATCGACGCGGGGATGCCGATCACGCGGCAGCAGGGATCGTCGGTGGCCAGGATGTGCCCGCCGGTGAGCGAACCGTTGCCGCCGATGACCACGAGCGCGTCGATGGCCATGGCGCGCAGCCGCTGCCGCGCGCGCGCCTGACCTTCCTTCGTCGGGAACTCGAGCGAGCGCGCCGAGCCCAGGATCGTTCCGCCGTAGCGCGTGATGCCCTCGACGGTGTGGAGATCGAGATCGAAGACGTCGCCGGCGAGCAGGCCCTTGTAGCCGTGCCGGATGCCGACGACGCGGTGGCCGCGCGCGAGACCAGCGATGGTCACCGTGCGGATGGCCGCGTTCATTCCGGGAGAATCGCCGCCGGACGTGAGTACCGCCAGTCGCATGGCGCGCAGCCTATCATGCGCGCCGGTGCGGCCGAAGCGGGCGGGGCGG
>JBKJOI010000860.1:0-4307 GCA_046595695.1 Haliangiales bacterium
ATCACGCTGGCGCGCGCGTGGCGCTTCCACCAGCTCGCGCTCTTCGGCGACGCCGAGGTCACGCTGGCGCCGGTGCTCGCCGACGCGGGCGCGGCCGCAAGGGCACACGCCACCGCGCGTGCCCTGCGCGCGTTCGGCCGCCTGGGCGCGGCCGACCCGCGCGCCTACGCGGCCTGGGCGGGCCCGGCGCGTGCCGGCGAGAGCGTCTTCGCCAGCCTGGCCGAGGTCGAGCGCGGCGACGCCGCGGGCGCGCCCCCGGCGCTCGCGGCGCGCGGCCGGCGGGCCGCGCAGCGCGCGCTCGCGGGCGGATTCGGCGTCGAGCGCGGGTGGCGCTGGACGGTCGTGCGCTCGGTGGCCATCGACGACCAGGCGCCGCGTCCGCTGCGCGAGCGCGCAATCGCGACCATGCGCGCCGGCTGGCGCGAGGGCGCGATGGTCGCCGCCGACTGCCTCGAGCGCGAGCGCACCCGCGCCGTCTGCGAGCTGCGCCTGCAGCACGCACGCGTGGTGCCGGACGACGAGGCCGCGCCCGGCGAGCGCCTCGCGGCGGTCCTGGCGCTCGCCGATCTCCCCGGCCTGCCCGCCGAGTGGATGTGGGTGAGCGACGTGCTCGACCGCGCCCAGCTCGGCCAGCTGACGCCGCTGCTCGTGCAGCTCGAGGACACGCGCGTGGCGGCGAGCGAAGGCTACGTGTGGACGCGGACCCTGGTCGACCTGGTCGCCGGTGACGCCGACGCGGCGGCGCGCCGCCTCGCTCGTGACGGTGCGCTGGTGCGCCCGCGCTGGCGCCTCTGGCTACGCCTGGCGGTGCTCGACGTGAGGGCCAAGACGCTCAGCCCCGAGCGCCTGCTGGCCGCGCGCACCTTCATGGACTCGCCTTCGTATCTGGCCACGTACAGCGTGGGCGCGCCGCTCGCGCCCGAGCGCGCGCAGGAGCTGGCGCGCAAGAACCCGGGCCAGGCGCGCGTCGCCCGGCTCGCCCGCGCCCTCGCGGCCTGGAACCTGGGCGACCGCTCGGTCGCGGTGACCGAGCTGGCTCCGCTGCTCGACGAGGTCGACGGCGAGGACGGCGCCGAGCTGGCCGCGGTGGTCGCGCTCGCCGCGCACGAGCTCGGCCAGGCCGCGGTCGAGACGCGGGCGCTGGCGCGCGCCAGCAAGCTCTCGCCGCACACCGACGGCCTCGCCTACGTGCGCGCCTACCACACCCTCGTCGACCAAGACCTGGCTGGCTCGCTCGACGCGCTGGCGCAGGTGGTGGCGCGGCAACCGCTGCTGAGCGGCGCGCTGCGCGACTACCTCTATCTGCTCGCGCGCCGCTTCCCTGCCGCCGACGGCGCACGCCGAAGCCTGGCGTTCCTGCAGGCGCTGCGCCGGCCCTGGCACCGCTGGACGTGGCTCGAGGCGCCGCTCGCCGATGGGCGCATCCAGACCGGCGTGCAGCTCGAGCAGGCGCTCGACGCTTACGGCGAGCCGGAGCTCGCGCTGGCCGCGGGCGCACGCCTGGTCAAGCTGCCCGAGATCTCCTCGACGGTGACCCAGGCGGCGCGCGCCGCGCTCGACGAGGGCGATGTGGGCGCGGCGCTGGCGCTGGCGCCGCGCGCCGCGGCCTACCTCGACAACGCCGATCTCCGCGGCGAGGACCGCGAGCTCCTGGCCTGGCTGTGGTTCATCGCCGGCGATGGTGAGCGGGCGAGCCGCGTCGCGCTCGAGCCCAAGGACGCCGCGCTGTCGCCGTCCTTCCTGCCGGTCCTGCTCGCGCCCGTGCGCGCCAGCCTGCCCGACGCGCTCACCATCGATCTGTACCGCGCCGGCAAGGACGCCGCGCGTTCCCGCGAGGCGGCGCGCGCCCTGCTCGCGACCCTGCCCGAGACGCCGCTCGCCAGCGCCGCGGCGTGCCACCTGTTCGTCGACGGCGAGCGTGCCAGCGAGGCGCTCGCGCCCTGCTGGGCGGCCTTCGCGCACGATCCGATCGATACCTATCTGGTGACGCGCCTCACCTGGGCCTACCTCGAGGTCGACGAGAGCGCCGCGCGCGCCGCCGGGGTCGAGCTCGACAAGCTGTACGCCGAGGCGCGGCGCCGCCTCGCCGATCCCGCGCCCGGCACCTGGCTGCACAACGTCGCCGTCGGCTACGAGCGGCGCGGCCGCCACGCCGACGCGGTCGACATGGAGCTCGAGGCCTGGTCGCTCGGCTTCGAGCCGCGCGACTTCGCGCTCGCTCCGCTGACGCTGGACGAGCGGCCGTGGGCGGCACGGGTGCAGGACACCGTGGAGATGTCGTGGGCCGACGCGCGCCGCCTGCACGGCCGCCTGGGCATCGCGGCGCTGCGAGCGGGTGACGTCGCGGTGGCGCGCGTCCATCTCGACGCGGCCGCGGCGTGGCACCAGGTGCCGGGCAGCGCGGCCCCCGCCCCCGACGAGGACGACGAGGAGGTCGGCGAGGATCCGGCCGCCGCCGCGGCCGAGGCCGAGAGCAGCCGACTCGCCGCGACCGACCTGCTCACGCTGGCCGAGCGCGACCTCGCCGGCGCGTTCGTCGACGTCGCGGCGCTGCGCAGCGCCTTTACCGGCTGGGAGGCCAGCGCCGAGGAGCTCGAGCGGCTGCTGCAGCGCTGGCCCGAATCGTCGTACGTCGGGGTGTTCTACGCCGAGGCGCTCCACCGGCACGGCCGCCACGACGAGTCGCTGCCGCTCCTGCGCAAGCTGCGGCAGCGTCACGGTGGCAACGTCGTCGTCGCCGGCGACCTGATGAACGCGCTCCTGCGCACGCGGCGCTACCGCGAGGCGCGCGAGCTGCTCGCGACCACGAAGCGCGCGCACCCCGACGATCCGCGCGTGGTCACCTGGCTGGTCCCGGCCGGGCCCGACGGCACCGTCGCCGAGGTCCCGCCGTTCGCGCGCAGCGCCGAGGCCTTCGAGGCGCGGCTGGCGCAGGTGCCCGAGGCCGCGCTGATCGCGCTGGCGCCGACGCGCCACGCGTCGGTCGAGCTGGCGGCCGAGGCGTTCTTCGCCGCGGACCACCCGGTCGGGCCGAACTTGATGACCAACAAGCCAGAGGGCACGGGCGGGCCCATGATGGGCATCGCCATGGAGCCGCGCGCGGCGCGCTGCGAAGGTCACGCGTGCCTCCTGCCGATCATCGAGGCGTTCCCGCAGCTCACCCTGCTGTGGCACGCGCCGGTGGCGCTGCCGGGCGGGCTCGCGCACGAGGCGCTGCTCGCGGGCTCGGAGGGTGTGATGCTGATGGTCGCGGTGCCCGCGGGCGGTCGGCTGTTCGTGCTCTTCGTCGGCCTGCCGAGCGAGGACATCGAGGCCGCGCTGCCGCAGGTCGTGCTGCTGCGGCGCAGCTTCCGCGCGCTCGATCGCGTGGTCTCGGCGCGCAAGGCCGAGGCGCTGCGCGCCGCGGCGCCCCGGCTGGACGACGGCGTGCGCCAGGCCGCGCGGCAGGAACTCACGAGCGCCACGCCGGGCGGCGCTGCGGCCTGCCCGGTGCCCGCCACGCTGGCCGCCGCCGCGAACGACGCGGCCCGCGGCGCGCTCCTGCTCGACCTGGCGCTGTCGACGGGCGACGCGCCGGTGCGGCGGGCGCTGACCGCGTGCGCCCGCGCCGACGGGCCGCTGGCCGCGCCGCTCGGGCTGGTCGCGCTGCTCGACGAGGATCCGCTCGTCCACGACTGGGGGCGCGCGGTCGCGCAGGCGCACGCCGCGGCCGTCCTCGCCGACGCCACGCGCGTCCTGCTCGACGACGACGGCGCGCCGCTGTCCTCGCAGCGCGACGACGAGATGCTGCCGCCCTTCGGCGTCGCGCAGGTGCTGGCCGCGCTGCCCCTGCCGCAGCGCAGGCTGCTCATCGAGAAGCTCGCCGCGAGCGGCTCGGCGCCGCGCTGGCGCATGCTCGCGCTGCTCGCTCCCGGGCTGTGGCCCGCCGGCCTCGAGCGCACGTCCCTGCGCGAGGCGGTCCGCTCCGGCCCGGCGCGCGCCGCGGTGCTCGCGACCCACGCGCTCGCCGAGGCGCCCGAGCGCGAGGATCTCGAGGCCATGCGGGCGCGGCTCGACGGCGCCGCGGCGCCCCTCGACCGCGAGACCCGCGTGCTGGTGATGATCCTGGTCGGCTCGCTCGCCGTGGAGCTCGATCCCGTGGATGCGGCGCGCTTCACGCGTGTCGCCGGGCTGCTCGAGAGCACCGCCGCCAAGGACGAGCGCGAGCTCGCGGCCGGGCAGGCGCGCGGGGTGCGCCGCCTGGGCCGGTTGCACGCGCGCCTGCCCGGCCGCGAGCTCGCGCTCGTCCTTGGCGGCGGTGCTCTCGA